>JAGQLE010000003.1 GCA_020429585.1 Candidatus Berkelbacteria bacterium | reverse complement strand
TGATAACCATGACCTCGCCCTCAGCTTCACCCGGGGCAGCTCCGATTCCTTTTAGATTTTCTGCCATCTTTCGGCTCCTTACTTATCAAACCAACAATGGTTTTATACTCCTACTATTAATTAAAAGATATCACTTCGGCCGACCTGTTCAATCTTTAACTGGGGAAAGCCTATGTTATGATTAGTAAAAATAAGGAGAAATATGAAGAAAATACTCTGGTTTTTACTAATATTAATCCTTCTGGGATTTGGAGGATGGTATCTATACAATCAGTATTACACTGACTCCAGCTCAACTTACAGTAGTTCTTCCAGTAGCACACCTACTATTAACCTCGCTGCCCAGAGCTATCAAGCCGTCATCAAGGCCAAAAACAGCAATAGCGGTCTTGACACAATGACTACCCTTAACTTTGATGCCGACTCTGGCAATGCTCAGCTTCTTTTTGATACCGGCGCCGGAACAGCTGAGATTATATATGCCAATAGCGCCAGCTATTTCCGCCAAAACAATAGCGACACTTGGCTAATGGGCGCCTCAGCAACTGAGCAATACTCAGGTTTTGCCTATACGCCCGACCAAATTAGTCAGTCTGTTAATTATGTAACGATGGCCAGCAATGAAGGCCAGCAAGCCTGCGGCAGCTCAATGTGTACGGTCTGGAGCTATGACGACGGCACTCAAGAATCACGGATTTTCCTAGAAAATGGCAGTGACCAACTTAGGCGCCTCGAATATCTAGAAAATGGCAATTTAACGGCCGAAATCGATTTTACCTACGGCGGCAACTATAGTATAGAAATTCCAACCAATGTCGTTGATACGTCTTCGCCAGAAGCCCTAACCGACCCAGCTACCCTCGAGGCACTTCAGCAACTCGGTCAATAAATCAAACATAAATAATAAAAAAGAGTGCTCAAGCAGCACTCTTTTTTATTAAAATTTGATTAAGTAAGTATTAACTTTTGATTAAATCTATGCTATAGTATTTCGATCATCTAAACGATGATTGGAAAAGTGAGGGAAAAACTTTGAAAAAAAGAATATTGCTTGCCGATGATGAAAAAGAGTTGCTATCGATCTCCAAGAGACTTCTAGAAAGGCTTGGATATGAGGTAGCAAGCTCATTCACCTCAGCAAGAACAGCTTGGGATAAACTATCCGAAGGGGAGATCTCTTTACCGGATATCATCCTGACGGACAACGATTTTGGGGAAAGCATCTACAATGGCTATTGGCTAGCGGTCAGAGTAAAAGCCTTGTTTCCTCAGATCAAAGTAGTAATGGTTTCTGGTAGCAAACAGCCCGATCCGCTACCAGAAATCCTAGATGCTTTCGTTTCTAAGCCATATGGCTTAGAAAACTTAACCGAGACTCTTAATGAGCTGGTCGCCTAAAGGCGGCCTTTTTTATTTAAATAGTTCGAGTGGATCAAGCCAATTAGCTAAATCGGCTTTATTAGCGACATATCCGGCAATATTTGGCTCGGAACCCCTATACAATCCAAAATGAAGATGTTTGCGTTCGCCATCAGTTTCGCTAGTTCCTCCCTCTCCCAAAACACCAATCTGCTGACCGGCTTGAACCACAGTCCCAGGCGCAACTAATGACTCAGGACTCAAATGTCCGTAGATTCCATAAACCTCTTGCTGATCAAGCACATGGTTTACAACGACCACGCCGCCATACCCAGTAGCGATTCGACTTACCACAACCTCACCATCAGTAATTGCCACTACCGGAACTTCCTCAGCGACATCGTCAAATTCCACATCAACCGCCGTATGATAACCACTAAACCTTTCTGGCTGAACCGGCGAGGTAGTGGGGTCAATAAATATTCCAAAAGGTTTTAAAGTAATTCGTTTTAAAAACTCTTCCGTCGGAGGAACTAGTTCATTAATCTGCTCATCATTTTCGAATCTAAGACTTGCCAAGAAATGATCAAAAACCTCTCGGTCAAGCTGAGGATTACGGGCAAAAACATAGAAAGTAGTCTGGTCGTCATCGCTCAACCTAATATCAGTTACTTCGTGCTCCAAATTACGCCAAGCTGGTTGATTTGGAAAATCGGCTACTCCCTGTTTCTTTAAAATCCGATATCTAACCGCAGGCCGACTAGCAATTTCTAATTCAGTTCGTTCTAAAATATCGACTGTTTGAAGAGTCAAAAATTGACTAGCTTTAAAAAACTTAATATAGGCCTGTGATTGATCAATGGCCAAGCCCTCTAGATTAGGATTATATATATTAATCGCGGCATCTTTACTATTATAAATAACTTCCCAATCCTGATTGATCTCACCAGTAAATTTAAATTCACCATCAACTTTTCTAAAATCAACTAGCTTAAGTTCCTGACGCTGATCGGTATCATCAATAATCGGACCAACTTCTAATAATTGATTTTGACCATCAGTCTGAGATTGATACTTATTATCAGGCAAGATCAGCAAGGCAAAAATTAGGCTCAGACTGATAAAAAAAACTAGCGCGATCAACTTTTTATAATTCATATTGTGAGTTTAAAAGAATAGGCTATCCTTTTCCACATCTATAGTAATAGTCCGGTGTTATACTAACTTTAAACAGGAGGGCGATGAGCCAAGGTGCTCAATTAGTATTTTGCCCAACTTACTTTAAGTAAGTTTATTTGTATTTAGGAGGAAAATGGCTCAACCAACAGCACAGCAGAGGACAATTTTTTGGATAATTTCTATTGGTCTTATTATTGCGCTGGGATACATTGTATTTCTCCTTGCCCAACCTGGCAGCCCCCTGCGATCCGAAGCGTCCGGACCAATTAGAGCCGCGGGTCAGCAACCCTACCTCATTCGAAGCGGCGTCGTTTCTTCCGTCAGCGACAATGAGATTACTGTAAGCGAAAAAGACGGTTCTTTTACGGTCAAAACCGATGTTGCGATAATTAGGACTGTTAATGCGAATAACCTATTTGAGATATCGAGCAAGGATCAGCTTTCGGATGGCGACGAGGTTATCGTAAGATACTTAGAGAGCGAATCTGGAGTCACTGTAGAATCTATCGATATAGTCAAGAATCAGTAGGGCTGATATGAAAAAAGTACTCCTATTTGGCTTAAGTCTACTTAGTCTAGTCTGGATATTAAACTCTTCTTCAAACGTTGCACATGCCTCCTTACAGACATGCAATCCGACGATCCAGAGAATTTCTGGCACCTCAACTGTTTGGGGACATGTAAGTAATATGAGCGTACCCGGACCTGGATCTGAGGTAACGTCCGGCATTGCTGGCGGCCCTTGGCCCTGGCAATCCATTGAAACCGTGCAAGGAGGTGGCTTAGAAGCAACAACTGGCATGAGCTACCGAGGTAATGGTTTATGGCAAGACAGTCAAGGTAATCGACTTCAACTATCAATAACAGCCACCAGGACCAATCAAGCAACTGGGGGCGTAGGTCAATCATCAACTCCATGTGCCGGTACGCTGCAAGGTCCAATAGGATCAATAATTGGAACCCCTGGAGGATTTGGGCCTAGCTCTAATCAGGCTGAGATTGGAGGTGCATGGAGAATAAGCAATGGCCAATCGTTTGGACTCCGCGCAGTTGCCTTTATTAATGTCGTACCAGAGCCTACCGGAGGAGGCGGCGGTAGTAGTCCAATCGCCCCAACTCTTACCGTTACGACGACCTGTACTAATAATCAACCTGTCAACAATCTAAGTTGGACCAGCTCCGATGGCTCAAATGGCTACCGGATCTATAGAAAAGTCTCAACCTCGACCAATATTAATGGTACTCAAATCGCAAGTATAAATGAGGGTACGCTTACTTATAGCGACAGTAGTGGCTTAAGCAATAATTCAACATATACCTACTGGGTTTGGACTAACCACACCGGACCAGTCCCAACCAGAAGCAATCCTGTTAATATCGCCACCCCTAACTGCGGCTCGAGTGGCGGAGGTGGAGGCGTAGTAGGTGCAACTCCAATCAAATTGTCAGCAGCAAATATTTGTCAGGGTGAAGATTCAGTCATTAGGCTTACTTGGACCGGCGGCCAGATCGGCGGTGGTTTATTCACTACCTATCAAAACCCAGCTCCAAACGGGCAAAATATTTGGACTCTAATCAATACCGGAAGCGCCTATACGGTTACGACTAATGCGGCCGTACCGGGCAATACGTTTAGCTTTAATGTTAGACAGGGCGGAAATACAAGTAATACTGTAACCGTCACTGCTCAAGATTGCAGCACGCCCGAACCAGTTACGATCGGCACAATCAACTTAACCGTCACGCCAGTTTGTGTAGGATCAAACTCAGTCTTAAGACTAAGCTGGAATCCGGTTAACGCCACTGGCTACTTCGTTTATGTGGGCAACCAGAGAATTACTGCTCTTAACTCAAATACGACAAGTTACGATTACCAAGCTACTCCAGGAATCTTATATGGGGTTAGGGTGGATGCAATCAATACAACGAGCCAGCCTGCAACCTACACAAACTCTAATACCGTAACTTTAAATGCAACGAACTGCGCTCCTCCGTCCGCTGTTACGATTACTGGAGATTCAATCTGTCAAAGCCAACGTCCATATGCTCGCATTACCTATACTGCACAACCAGGCGTCTATTACGAATTAATCAGCAATGGATTGGCAACCGGAATTACCGCCCAGGGAACAGGTGAGTTGATCGATGAGATCGACGCCGGACAAACCGAAAACTACGTTGTGAGAGCTAGTAACGCCAATGGAATAACCAATAGCAATCAAGTCTCAGTAGTCGGTCGCAGTGACTGCGTTCCACCAACTCCAACGGTTACTAATTTAGGCGGCACGAGTACCTGTTCCAACTCTAATCCTGTCGTTACGATCAGCTGGCGTATTCCAACTATCACCGATGTCAGTCCAACCTATAAAATTATCCGTGATGGCCAGGAGATTGCGGCAGATGTCGCTGGCTTTACTTATACAGATAGCGATGTTAGCCCGGGTCAAACCTATAGCTATGTCATCGATAGTGACTTTGCCGGCTTGGAAGCTAGCGAAGCAGTTGAGGTAACAGCTACTACCTGTCTACAGCCGCCCGCAGCCGTCACTTTGTCTGGATCAAGTACTTGTGACACATTTAATAGTCCAATTAACAACTTGGCCTGGACCGAATCCTCTACTGCCGACAACTACCTTCTCCTAAGAGATAGCGTTGAAATTCAAAACCTCAACGCTATTCAGTTTGCAGATACCAATGTTAGCCAAGGCACAAGCTATGCGTACTTAGTCAGGGCTGCCAATGCTGTCGGGGTTACCGATAGCAATCTATTAAACTTAGAAACAACTGCTTGTGCACCAGATAACAACCCGCCTGTCGCCGAAGATGATGCAGTAACTACTGACCAAAACGTCACGGTCAATATCAACGTTCTTAGCAATGACTCAGACCCAGACGACAACCTAAACCCTGACTCGATAAGTATTGTTAGCGACCCAGCGAACGGCTCGGTATCGATTCAAGCCAACAACACTGTCGACTATACTCCAGACCAGGGATTCTTTGGCACCGACACCTTCGACTACCAAGTTTGCGACATTCCAGGTTTATGCGACACGGCTACCGTTACAGTTACAATCAACGAGCCGAATGACGAACCACTTGCCCCGCCAGTCGCCAATGATGACTCGGCTAGAACCAATGAAAATCAAGCGGTTAATATCAATGTCGCTGCCAATGACTCTGATCCGGATAACGGCCTTGACCTAACCAGTATTACGATCACCAGCAACCCTGCTAATGGCTCAGTATCGGTAAACACCGATGGAACCGTTGACTATACTCCCAATCAAGACTTCGACGGCCAGGACCAATTTGAGTATCAAATCTGCGATGTCGATGACCTATGCGACACAGCTATAGTTACGGTGACGATCGATAATGTCCCAGTTCCCCCTGGACCTTTTAGCCTTTCGATACAAGAGCTTTGCACTGCCGATAGCCCCGAGCATATCTTAACCTGGACGGCTTCGGAGAATGCTGCCAATTACCTGGTAATCAGAGACGGCCAGACTCTTACCAATACAACCGAGACTAGCTATATTGACTCATCCCCAACGCCTGGCTCGAGCCACCAATACATCGTCAGGGCTGAAAATTCAGACGATACTACCGAAAGTAATACTCTAAACGTAGTTACCCAAAGCTGTTTACCACCAGACAATCCACTTGTCCCACCGGTCGCCAACGATGATACGGCAAGAACTCAGGAAAATCAGTTTGTTGTTATCGATGTCTTGGCAAATGATGTTGACTCTGACGGCACCCTTGATCCAGCCTGTTTGGTAATACTCGAAGACCCGGCCCACGGCGCAGTCGTTGTCGACAATCAAACCGGCCTGATTAGCTACACTCCTAGCGAAGGCTTTTCCGGAACTGATAATTTTAGGTATGAGATCTGCGACAATGACAACTTGACTGCCAACGCATTAGTGACCGTTGTTGTCGAACCGCTACCAGAACCGCCAGGACCAGAAAACAAGCCTCCCCAAGCTGTTGACGACGAAGGAGAAACTCCTTATAACCAACCGATCGAAATCAATGTTCCATTAAATGACACTGATCCTGATGACAACCTCGACCCAACTTGCGTCAAAATTACTAGAAATCCAAATAACGGTTCGGTTGTGGTTAATGCTGAAAACGGTATAGTCACTTACACACCGAACGACGGCTTTGCTGGTACCGACAATTTCGAATACTCAATCTGCGATACCGAAGGCTTAACCGATACCGCAACCGTAACAGTTGCTGTTGCCAATGAGCCTCCGACTCAACTTGCCAGTACCGGTGCCGGATTGTTCAGCTTCTTTGTTAATCTTTGGGAGAGCTTCCTTCGACTCTTCGGCTTAAACTAAAAGCTAAACAAAAAAGCCTCGGGTTAAACCCGAGGCTTTTTTATATTTAGCCCATTAACGTTTAATCACAATGTAAGTTCCATCCCCATTATACTTGAGGGTAAAGTTCTTGCCGAATTTATCCTCAAAGTCAGCTCCTGAGCTAGTCCGACGAGCGGCCTCAAAGAAAACTTTGGCTTCATTGCTATCTAAGTCATCTCTTAAATACTTCTTGCCTGCTTCACTGTTATTGTCAAAATATACTGGTAAATTATGGACATAATCTTTTTTAGAATCTTCCATTGCAATCCTAATTAAAAATTAAATTGTAGTTCCATAAAATTATCGAAAACATCACCACGAAATCAATCGCCGACAAGACGCACCAAGTGCAAAAAGCCTTCAGGATATAAGCCTGAACGTAGGTAAAATACATCGAAAATGCAAAGCCAAATGTGACGATTGCAGCCACTGGCCAAAAAGGAATTGTACCTGCCTTCGTCAAAATCAGTAGGGCAAAGATCGTAATATACATGCCCAGTCCGGCCAAGGTGTTAGGAATACCCAAGGTCTTACTTTGCGGACTGTGCTGAACCTTTTTGCACCATTCCGGCGGAAAAAATAGACAGGCAACTTCTTTTTTAAAGATTGTGTTGTAACTTAGGTACAAGGTGTTCGCAATCCCAATGCCCGCAAAAACTAACAAATAGGCAATAATATTGTCCATTTCCCTCCTAAATATATTATTAATTGATTTTTTATTAACTCGCGCAAGGCTATTAGCGTCTCAATAGTCTCTTTCCCAAAACCTTTAGCCCTTCAAGGATTCCGTAATAGGCAGGAAAGCTAACTATGATTAAGGTTGTGCTCGCAATTAGGCCAAAAATCAAAGTATAGGAAAGCGACTCCCAGAACGGATCAGCAAGAGCCAGTGGCAGTAAGGCAATGATCGTCGTAATAGAGGTAGCCACGACTGGTCTAAAGCGCGTCCGGATAGCCTCGGCAACAGAATCAACTATCCCAAGACCGGCCCGTCGGTGCTGATTAGTGAGTTCCAAAATCATAATCGTATTATTGACAGTAATGCCAGCCAGGGCAATTGCACCAATCATTACAAAAAAGCTTAAGGGATTACTAGTCGCAAACAAGCCAGGGAATACGCCAGAAAATCCAAATGGCACCGCTAAAAGAATCAAGAAAGGCGACAAGAAAGAATCAAATTCAACCACTAAAAGCCCGTAAAGAAGCAGCATTGCTGCAGCCAGTGCGACACCGGCTGATTCGAATGATTCGAGATTTTCGCTCTCCTGACCCAGGTCACTCTTAATACTGCCACTATCTAACCCGAGCTCACTCAAGCGATTATCATCAAACTCTTGACTGATCTTGTCCGTAACTTCGATTAAAGAATTGGTATCTGCTCCTTCGGATATTTTAGCTTTAACGTCGACTACACGCTTGCCATCTACTCGTCGATTTACCTGCAGATTAGCAATTTTGGTTTCAGTAATTTCGGCATCAGATAACTTAACTTCCGACAAGAAATCCTCAACTTGATTAGCCGCCGTCTCCAATTTAGATACATCATCACCAGTAATTTCTACTGAGATTGGAAAGGCTGAAGCCTGTGGGCCCGGACCAGCTACCGAAACAGTAGCGTCGACACCGGCGATCGAGCCAAGAGCAGTCTTTAAACGTTCACTGATGTTTTTGGCCGTTTCCCGCTCGCCACTCTCGATCAGCTTAGCCTGAAGTACAGCCTGCGTCTTATCGCCTCCAAAGTAAGCAATCTGCTCCAAATCGCTACCAATAACGGATAGCATTTTACTATCTACAGCTTGAGCAAAATCCTTTGCCTGCGAGAGACTGGTGCCATCGTCAAAACTAAGCTGAATAAAGATTTCATCAGCGTCCTCAGTTTCTGGGAAAACTGTAAACTCCAACTTTGAGGCAAACGAAAAGCCGTAACCGACTATTGCCAAGCTGGCAACTAATACCAATATCGTCCGCCATACCTTGCCCAAATACCAACGAGTAAATCTTTCTAGGAGCCTCGCTTTCCACTCAATTAGCGGCGAAAAACCTCTCTCTAAATCTTTAACAAATTCCCTCAAACCACCGAGCGATTCCTTTTTATCCACCGGCAACAACCAGTTACTAAAGACAGGCACAATAGTTAGAGCAATCAACAAAGACAAAATAAGGGCAATAATCACAGTCGTCGGAATCAAAATTATAAACTGGCCCAGGATGCCGCTAATAAAGGCCATTGGAGCAAAAACCAAAACAGTTGTGGCTGTTCCGGCAATATCAGCTACTCCAATTTCATTAATTGCATTCTTAATCGCCTCTAAGCCGGCTATGCCCTTGCGCCGCTGCTGCTCAACTGCCTCAACAACTACAATCGCATCGTCTACTATTAGGCCTAAAACCAAAATTACTGCAAAAAGCGTGAGAGTATTGAGAGTGTAGCCAATTAAATACAAAGAGGCGAACGTTCCGGCAACGACCAGCGGAATAAATAAAATCGTAATCAAGGCCGAGCGAAAGCTAACCAATAGATATACAACTAAAAGAACAGCCCCTAATCCCATCAAAAGATTACTTTCCAGATCAGAAATCTGACCGGCAATACTTGGTGCAAAATCACCAGTGAACGCAACATCAAAACCTTCGAACTCATCCTGGCTGATTATCTTAGTTACTTCATCTCTGACTAGCTCAGAGAGTTCTATGGTACCGACTGAATTCCGAGGCGCGACGCCGATTGCGACTGATTGATGCGAGCTAAACGAATCGCCATTTCTAACTCCAACCCGGTTAAAACCAGCTTCGGTTTGTACCGCCTCGCCAGTAAAGGGATTAATTCCCTCGCTAATCACTTCGGAGACATTTACCTTCTTGATTCCATCCGTAGACGCCAATTTATTAGCTAATTCCTTAGCTTTGGCCTGAACAGTGATTAGGTCCTCGTCGTCATTATAGAGAGAAAAAATAAAGTCGCTCTCACCGTCAATTGCACCAGCATTGATTGTTAATAAATCAATTTTTGCATCCACTGGTATATCGCTCGAACGATCAATTGCAGCGCTTAAGTCGTCTTGAGCTTTTTCGATATCAACCCCCTCTTCAAGCTCCACAACAAGCGAAGCAAAGTTCGGATTAGAGGTTGAGGTAATTGATTTTACCTGCTCAACATCCTTGACCGCTGCTTCTAGAGGAATAGTTAAATCGTTAACTAGTAGGTCTGAATCATTAACCTGGTACAGGCCGTTAACCACCACAATTGGAATCGCAATTGGTGGGAAGCCTTCGCGCTTGAGCAGCGTACTATAGCTTGCGTAACCAAAAACAAGAATTCCAAGCAGCATTAAAAGCGACACCCGCCAACGACGCACAAACCAACCAGTAAAATTTGTAATAATACTATCTTTCATAGCAGTCGATTTTATCGCAATACTGCTTAAATTACTATTTGATTTTAGCTTTTTGTGATCCTTGGTTTGATTATTTCTTCTCAGCCTTAACAAACTTTAGATAACCAAGAATAATTGCAACCACCAAGCCCACAGAAACTAAAATAAACTGATAGCGATTATCTTCGGTTTGGAAGCCTAGTATTACCGAGTAAAGTAGGGTAAAAAGGCCGCCGAGTAAGAAACCGTCACCTATAACCCGATATTTCTCGGCTAAGATAAGATCAATTGCCATAAAGATCAAAGCTCCACCCAAAACAGCTAGTGATGCGTTGCGTGCATAAAGATTAAAATCTGTTTCGTATTGCTTAATTTGCTGTTCGTAGTCGAGTCGCATTTGTCGCTCCTCACTCGTTTCGGCAACACTAGGGTCTCTTATCTCTAGCGAGGTTGGATACGTTTCGGCAACACTAGGGTCTCTTATCTCTAGCGAGGTTGGATACTCTGGAAAGTCTAGGGCCGGATAAAAAGCGGCCACTCCTACGCCTACAAAAACGGCTAACAGCAAGCCGGTAAAAAATACATAAAGAACCTTAAGCATTCTACCTCCTATTTATAGATATAATTATAGCCGAAAATACAATTTTGCATGATCTAAACAGTTATTCGGATACTTTCGAAAGGAAGGTTCTTTTTCTATACTAAAAAATGAAAGGAGAAGATATGAACTACAAGAAAGCTCTTGGCTGGGGAATTGCGATTTGGATTTTTGCCTTTGCGGTTTCGTTTATCATTTTCCCCCTTCATGAAAATGATCGTATTTTCTTTGAATCCATCATGCCAGTTGCCGTCGCTTTAGCTACAACCTTTGCAGCTACTAAATTCTTAAAAAACTCCAAAAACAACCAAGCTAGTCTTGGATTAAAAATTGGCCTAATCTGGTTAGTAATTAATATTATTATTGATCTGTTTTTATTTCTCCCTGCAAATACTCCATTTAGCCTAACATTCTCTGAGTACATAAAAGATATTGGTTTTACCTACCAATAATGCCTATAATCACCTTTGGCATGGGTAGATTGATAGAAAGGAGAACAAATGTCTAAGGATAACTGTAAAAACTACGGGGGAGTTTGTGGTGGTGGAATATATGGCGTAGGCATGATCGGCGCCCTTGTGTATTTCTTTAACCAAGCAGACAGCTTCGGTGGCTATATCTTCGCAATCTTAAAGGCTCTTATCTGGCCAGGTTTTTTGGTTTATCAACTATTCAACTTTTTAAACTAGATCAGTTTTTAGTTAAAAGCCTAAGCCCCTCTTCTCTGGAATCTACAAAGCGAACACATTCGGACTTGCCGGATAAGTCGGTAATCTTTTGCAATACTGCTCGCAGAGGAGCTGATCCTATGACCATTACCAAGCAATCGAAACTCACAACATTCATCCATTTTACGGCGCTAGCAGTGCCATCGATTGTAAATTTTGCTGACTGATCGAAAATAGCCAATATTTTAATTTCATTCGCCTCTTGGCTTAACTTATCAATCATTTTAAGGGTGTCTGAACCAATCTCGTTGATCCTGTCGGCGTCAAGTTCCTGAGACAGGGTTACCTCGCCGATTTTTAGATCGTGGTTTATATGTGTATTTTTCATTTTTCCTATTCAGTATAAATCAAAGTAAAACTCTTAGTTGGTAATGTTTCACTAATAGCTCGTTCACCATCAACGCCGTAGGTCTGCGCCTTCCCGGTGGCAGTCCTTTCCAATACTTCCCAGTAGGCGGAGCCATCGTGAACATTAAAGGTTGTAGTGGCCAAAAAATCATCATAGGAATTAAAAACACGAGTAAAGTTACTAGTAAACTTATTAGTAGTTGGAACGCTCCTTGGATCAGCTGAGCCACCTCGATAATCGCAACCATAGTAATCAACAGTCTCGGTGCCAGTGTATGGATCGCTAGGCAGCTGGTCGACATTACAATAGATACCACTAAACGAACCCTCGTCGGTATTTTGTCGATCAACTTGCACTAAGTCATTAATGTAAGTGTATGTGTTTGATGGCACACCGCAAACCTCCTCTTCAGGTAAACAAACCCAGTTTGTTGGCATTTCAGTCGTTGTAATCATGTTATAAGTTGCACTAACAAGACCGGAACTAGTCGGTTTTAAGCCAACTGTTCCTTTAACACTACCATCAGTTGAAGTAATCTTAACAACCTTTTCCTCGTTAAAATTACCCGAGGTTTTACTAGAACCATTATCGCCCAATCCAACAAATACAAAGGAAATAAGAGAGATTGCAATTACTATTACAATCGTCACTACGCCAGAGGCGGCAACCAGAGAAACCTTTCGCCAAAGCAAAAACAAAAAGACCAACCAAAGCAATATTCCGAATAGTGACCAAAAACCTAACAAACCATTGCTCGCGAACAATAACAAAAAGAACAGAAATACGATCAGCGAAATCCAAAAAAGTAACCGACTCTTACCCTTCAAGCTCTTTTTTGCAGCAGAAATATCGTCCTTGGTTACTGTTTCTTTTTTAGCATTAAACGTATCGGTTACCATCTCAGTCGGCATCTCTTTAGCATTTTTAAAAGTTGCTTTATAGCTGCCTCCGCGCACAATACCTAGCTTTCTTAGCCAATCCATGAGATTCATAGTCCTCCTAATTTGTTATGCAGCTGCATTACAAATTTAGTACCCTTCGGCTTGTTGTCCTCAATCCAAATTTTACCACCATAGCGCTCGATTGTTTTTTTAACAATATATAAACCAATCCCAGTATTACCCGTCTCACCTTTAGTTACCCCTTCCAAGAAAATATCTTCGCGATTCTCAACTGGAATTCCTTTACCAAAATCGATCACTTCTATTTCCGTCAGATCTCCTTTTTTATTGATATCCACTTCTATCTTTTTCGTTTTACCATGCCTTATCGCATTACTAATTAAGTTGTCGAAGATCGACCTTAGGGCAGGATCAGCCAAAACCTTGCCTTTTCCTTTTACCTTAAAGGGAACCTTGCAATCTTTAGCGGCAGCTTTAATCTCGGTACGAAGATCATAAAGCTCGAGGCGATGGTTTTCCGCAACCAACAACTCCAACTTTTTCATATTGCGAATTGTTTCTTTGCCCGACAGAGCAGCTTCGTGGGCAATTTCGATCGATTCTTTGTCCTTAGTTTCTCCGTAAACCTCGATCAAATCCTGAATTCCAGTAAACTTGTTCATTAGATCGTGACGGAGAATACGGGTAATTACTCGCAGTACGTCATTTAAGTTTTCCGTCTTCTTTTCCGCCTCAACTCTTTTTAAGATTAGATTGCTCAGATACCAGGCTAGAAAAACCAATAAGACTAAAATCGGCAGGCCGATAATCAATATAACTACCAAAACTCGCTGATTGTTTTTAACAAAACCCTCTTCCTTAAGAGAGTAAATTAAACCCCACTTACTACTACTGAAGCCTGGTAATTGCGGACGGAGCCCCACCCGAGTGGCAAGGGTTGGATCATAAAATTGATACAGCATGTAGTCGCCGTTATCTGTTAAGTTGTCAGCCGTAGTCGAATTTAGAGCCTGCCACAATTGAGGATTATCATTTGAAATCTTATGTTCTGAATTTTCAGGAATCATGAAACCAAAATCGCTAAACTCGTTTTCGGACTTTAAGTAATAGCCGCTTTGATCGACAATAGTTATTTCGGAATTCTGTTGCCTAAAAAACAAATCCAGATCATTAAAAATGTTTTTAGCTAGGTAGTTGACGTCTACAAAGCCCAAAGTTGTATCTTCTTTATCAACAATTGGCGCTATAAATCTTAAAGTTGGCTTAAGGGGAAACTCAACAATGTTATTTTCTACATTCAAATCCAACCTAGATAGATAAACTTGGCCTGCCTTAATATCTTTAGATTCCTTAAAATAGTAGCGCTGAGATTTGTTTTGAAGGCTTTCGGCAGAGACGACTTCTGGATTACCGCCAAAACAGTTAATCCTGGCCTTCTCCATGCCCGCTAAATCAAAGACACGGACTTGGTCGTAACGCAAATTGTTTTTGCAAATTGACTCGAGATTACCTTCTAAAATACTTAAATCTAGATCGTCTTTAGTTAGGAAGTAGGATACGGTTGCGTTTTGCTCAGCGATTGTCAGAACATCAATACTGACTTTCTGAATCTCGGAATCCAAAAAATTAACCAAGCGCGCCACATTGGTGACTGCCCGATCCTTTACCTGACTGTTAAAAGCAGTTGTTTCACTTAAATAAATAAAACTTAGCAATGCAATATGGGCGAGAACAAAGACAATCAGTATGCGACCAAAATATTTATTGGTTGGTGGGAACTTATTTAAAAATTGTCCAAGAGTCTTTTTAAGCACAAATTAATTATATCTTAAAAAGAAAAAATACCCCTTAACTTCTAAAAATTCTCTTAGAAGTTAAGCCTAGATACGAAATAGAAATCAAAGCCGATAACCAGGCTATAGCAAAAACACCCCACCAAACCCCAAAAATTCCGAGTTTAAAGATATTAATGAAAAGCCAAAAAACTACTAAGGGCGCGACGATTTGACGAAATACGCCAATCCAAACAGCGAACGCCGGCCTCTTAAGTCCTTGGAGCACCGATGTAATAATAAAAAGTATTGGGTACGCCCAAGTAATAAACGCTGCGATCCGCAAATAATCAGACCCGATTTTAATAACCTCCTGGTCATTGGTAAAGGCGGACATGAGTTGAATTGAGAATAAAAAGATCAGCACTGCTGCCCCAGTCATAATCCAAAGTGAGTATTTAAGGCAAAGTTTGATTACTTCTTTAACCCGGCCAAAAAGTTTTGCGCCGTTGTTTTGGCCAACCAGAGTTAGTGCCGCCACATTAAAACCTATCGTTGGCAAGAGAAAAAGCTGCTCGATTCTGGTTGCTATTCCATAGGCTGCAACCGCTTTTTGATCAAAAAGGCTCACAAAGTATGTAATCACAAAGATTCCGATTGCTACTGTCATCATATTTAAACTGGCTGGTATTCCCTGGCGACTCAGCTCTAAAAAGGCACCTGCTTGCGGAACTCCTTCGCGCCAAAACTCCCACGTGAACAATTTGGTTTTGAAAACCCTCGGAAGTAAATATGCCACTCCCAAGGCCTGAGTCACGACCGTTGCCAGGGCAATACCGGGCAGACCCATTGCCGGCAAACCAAAGCCACCAAACATAAACCAGTAATTAAAAAACGGATTTACGAAAAAACCAAATATTAGAAAGTTACGGAAAGATTTTGTATCACCAACGGAGTTTAAAATTGAATTTAAAGTAAAATTCAACACAAAAAAAATTGTGCCATAAAAAATAACATTGATATAAGATAGGGCCAGCTCTAAATATTCGCCGGACGCACCTAAAATTCTAAAGAGCGGCGCTGAAACAAAAACTCCAAAAAAAGTTAAAAATAAGGAAACAATAATTGCGTAAGACAAAGATTGGGCTGCAAACCTTTTTGCTTGGGTTTGATTGTTTGAACCTAAAGAGTTCGACACTAATGCTGTCACCCCCGTACCAATACCGCTACCGAGAGCGATAATAATAAAAAAGACCGGAAAAGATAATGATAAAGCAGCTATTGCCTGCGTAGAGATCAAACCTCCAAAAAAAGTATCAACAACGTTATACATCGTATTAAAAAAGAAGCCGACACTAGCGGGAATAGCAATCTGCCTAATTAACTGAGGAACTGGCTTAGTGGTAAGCTCATTTACCTTGCTTATCATTGGTCAATTAACTCGCGACTCAGCTCAACTGTACTTAAATTCTGAACTATGTTTTCTATTTCCTTTTTAACTTTTTTAGGATCGACGATGCCTCTAATCGAAAAGCTTTTCTTCATAACAGGATTATTAAGTCTAACCGACCCAATTTTAAGTATCCGGGCAATTATGTTTTGGTCAAGACTAATCCCTTCGACGTGCCGAAGATCCATCGTGTCCTCGTACTTATGGATAATACCACTGTAAACAGAAACCTGATGACCTTCGATTAAGTAGTAATACGAATGCCAAGACAGGGAAATATAAGCAACCATAAAGGTTTGGATGATAAAGGCTATTAAGAATAGGATCGAATCATAAGATAGACCCTTGTATAGGGGTAAATGGTCATATTCAAGTAGTAAATCAACTGCTGCAGAAATAGCAAGTGAGAAAACTAGAATAATCAAACTCGAGATAACTAGCCTGATTAAGAGTAGAGCAATGGATTGATTTATCTTCATTAGGTCTTAGTAGTGATACTGAGAGACGAGTATACCAGAACTATTTTGTTTTTTTAGCTTTTGACTTTGTTTTATTTTTTACAGCAGGCTTTTTTTTGATATTCGCTAGAGTTTCTATCTCCGAAACTGCTCCCTGAACAACTCCCCTGATACCATGGCGGCGCTCCTGTTCGGCTACGATTCTTTCGTGTAACACCTTAAGCATCTGGCTCGAAGTTTTATTTCGCAATTCCTCGAACTCACGCTGCAACATAGCCAGTTCGCCGTCTTCAAGCACTTCCATGTTTACAAAACTATTCCGAGCACCCTTAGTTGCCCGCAAAAGTTCATCGAGCTTGATCTGAATGGCTTTCGAGTCCCGATTTTGAGTGTTCTGAATCAAAAACACCATTAAAAAAGTAACTATTGTCGTACCAGTGTTAATAACTAATTGCCAAGTATCAGAATATTGGTAAGTCGGACCAGATAGCCACCACAAACCAACAATTACCGCCGCCATCACAAAGGCTAGCGGCGTTCCCATTGCGCTCGAGACTCGATTAGCTATTTTTCTAAACATTACTATCTATATTAACAAAACCTAATGCGGAAAAATTAGTTCCAGGATCAAAAATAGAGTTAGTAAACCACCCACTAACGTTGCCAGATACACCAAAAGCGAACGCTCTTGGTGTTTAACAATCATCCTAAGGCCAACAATAAAGCCAGCTATACCGCTCGCAAAAGCTACTACCATTGGAATAGCAATACCAGGTCGAGCTACTACATCGGTCCAAATAGTTTGACCCGATGCAATGCCTAAGCCTCCATAGTAATCAACAAAACTTAAACCCAACCAAAACATAACTAGCATTAGGCCAATAAAAACAATTGGCCACCAAGCCTGTTTTGTTTTAGGAACAATGGTCATTTCGCCCCCTAACAAAATAATTAGTATTCATCGACGATGATTTTGCCCTGCTTAAGCATTGTCTCCATTCCCCCAGGCCTACTCATTAACTCGCCCAGGTTTTCTGGAATGACCTGCCATCGAACACCATACTTATCTTGGCACCAACCACAGCGGCTCGCCTTGCCCTCGTTCGTAAAGGCATTCCAAAAATAGTCTATTTCTGCTTGATCGCGGCAAGGCAAAACAAAAGAGACGGCATCTGTAAAATCATCGTGCTTGCCAGTGCACATCACCTGAAGAGCTAAACCTTTAAGGTTCATATTGAATATTTGGGTTTCACCGCTCGGAGTCTCATCAAAACTAGCGTCGTCACTAACGGTAGATTCGGCCTTGAAAATACCTTGGTAATAATCGGCTACTTCTTTGGCCGATGCCGCAATCCATAAACTAGGAGTAATCCGTTGTTCTGCCTCTTGCATATTTACCGGAATACAATCTTGGTTTTAAGCTGGCTCTCATCTACTTCCATTGGCGAATTCAGATAGACATTATACATCTCTTTACTACCCTTATTATCTGCCATTACTTTCCGATAAGTTTCGCCCATCTTTTTATATGGACCAACATGCATGGCCGTTTTAAAGTCGCCACTGATTTGTTTATCGCCGTTTTCATCCTCAATGCCGATCCAACCAAACCCAAACATCTTGCCCTTCTCCCAGATTTCGGTCTTGCCCTTCTTCTGACCGGCTAGCTTGGCATAGGGAACCATTACTGGCATCCACAATACGTAAAAACCCTTTATGGTTTTTAACTTGATATTGATTTTTTCCTGACCATATTCCATAGCTACTCCACTTAACTATTAATTACACCTGTCGAAGGCAGGTAGATGTTTTTGTTGCGAAGCATTCATCAAATTCTCAAATACAGCAATAATATCTTCATAACCTGAGGTGGCTGGGATAAGCTCATCTCTATATAAAGCTGCATTGGCAATCTCGGCATCAACCCCTAACTGACAGGACTCTTCAACTGTCTCGGGTACTTCAATATTGTCATTCTCGTCACTTGGCACGGTCAATCCGTACTTATCGTAAATTGATTTAAGCGAGGCAATATGCTGCTCTTCAGCACCTTTAATCATGATAAATGGCCTGATGGCGCCAAATTTTTCAATCACTGCTTCGTAAGTTGCTCGGGCTCTGTACTCATCCTCAATCGCTCGGGCTAAAGCCCTACTAACGCCGTACGGCAAATTTCCAGCAGGATATTCGAGATCATCAACCTCTAAACAATCATCGGCTAAGCAGTTCATTCGACTAATCTCGCTCTCCTCGTGCATAGCTGGTTCGTCAGTGTGATTAAAGGCAAAAAATCCATAGCCAATAGCCCCTCCAACCACAAGGGCAACCAATAAATACAATCCTTTCATGCTTCTCCTCTCTGAGAGTTATTGCTTAAATCTGAACCGAAATCGTCCGCGTCTTTGTTAGCCGACTTAGGTAAAAGCTTTGCAATAACTTTAAATTTTCTGGGCTCGCCGTTTTCGTCAGTTACCTGATCGGTATTACGCGTTTGATAGACATGCATTAATTCAGTGTTTAATATCTCCTCTAAAGTAGTAATCTCTTCTTGATTCTCTTTAATTTTAGCCAAAAAAGCTTGATTGTCAGCACTTCCCCAGATCTGATCTTTGATTTGCTTCTTTTTTTGAGCAGCTGCCTTAGCCTCAATCGCTGCCTCTTCGTATTCTGGATCATCCTCTAAGGCGTTGCGGAGTGCCTCACGAGCAACCTTGATCTCGTCTTTGTATTTTTCAATCATGCTGATGCGGCGCGGTACAGCTGGCGTCGCCATCTGCTCCAAAGTTAATTTTTCTGAGTCCAACTCAGATCGTTCTTCAACTGCGGTTTCCATATGCCTCCTTGCCTACAAATATCCGGCGTATCAGCCGGGGAAATAATTATAGCGTAAAGACAAATTTAGTTTGCTTTAAAACTTGGGTTGTAAATCAATCCAATTAATTGGCCGCTTGGTCTTTGGACCGTTGCCACAACAATACCGCCACCAACTTCACTCGGTTTCTCATAAATCGAGCAATTATTCTCTACAAAAACCCTAACCGCCTCGTCAACGTCCTCAACTCCAAAGTAAGTCCGCGGCCCATCATCAAAATCTGCATTCGGATCCAAGCCCAACTCATAACCGCCGACGTTAAACCCAACGTAAAACGTCTCATCAAAATACGGCGCAATGCCTAGAACCTTGGCCCACCATTCTTTATCTCTAGCCAAGTCAGTAGTCGGATAGATAATTGTTCTTAGTCCAAGTAGCTTCATATTAAAAATATATCAGACCAAGAACAGTTAAATCATCCGATTATTTTTTGGACTTCCTAGACTTAGCTCGTTCTTGCTTGGAGAGAAGTCGTTTTCTTAAACGTAAACTTTCCGGTGTTACTTCGCACAACTCATCGTCTTCCAAAAAATCCAAGCAGTTTTCTAAGCTAAATTTACGGTAAGGTGTTAAAACAATCGCATCGTCGGAACCGGCAGCTCTAATATTAGTCAGCTTCTTTTCTTTGGTAACGTTAACCTCTAAATCAACTTCGCCGGAGTTTAAGCCGACAATCATCCCTTCGTAAACCTGAGTAC
>JAGQLE010000047.1 GCA_020429585.1 Candidatus Berkelbacteria bacterium | reverse complement strand
GCAGACCCCTGCCTTACCACTTGGCTACGCGGCCTGGGTATCTTCGCCACGGATATAAATAATAATATCTAAACTCTGGAGCGGGAGACGGGATTTGCACCCGCGACCTCTTCCTTGGCAAGGAAGCATTCTGCTACTGAACTACTCCCGCTAAAACGGCATTGATCTTAACAAGGCATGCGCCCCTTGTAAAGAATACGACTTAATGGAATTATGTGAATATATAGGAGTACTATGGCCAGAAGAAGGCGCAGTCACCATCAAATCAAGCAAGAAAAACAAACAGTTGCACCACAAAAAACTGATTCTAGCGAAACAAGCAAAAAATTTTTAAATAGTGATCTAAAAAAGGTTGCTGTAATGAGTACCATCTGTTTACTGCTACTTGCTGGAACATTTTGGTATGCCCAAACCAGCTCCAGCCTCGATAACCTAGCAATCAATTTATACGACTTTCTAAACCTCTAAATCTATTCTTTTGCTCTGGCCAGGTTTCAACCCATCAAGTGTGACTGGGCCATGGCTAATCCTCATTAATCTTTTAACTGTAAAACCGGCACGACCGACTAACCTTCTTATTTGGTGATTTAACCCCTGGGTTAAAACTAGCGAAAACCGTAAATATCCCTGGTCGCGGCCTAAGTATCTTATCCCCTCTAGACTCACTCGCTTACCATCGAGAGTATGGGCCTGGCTTAATTTTTTAATCATTTCTTCTAGGTCGTAACGATTTGGAATTTCTAGCCAAATCTGATAAGTCTTTTTAGTTTGAAAACGAGGATGGGCAAGTCTTTGAGCAGCCTGACCGTCAGTAGTCAGAATTATCAGACCTTCACTATCTTTATCAAGACGACCAATACTAAAAAGACGCTGCTTGGTTTTTACAAAATCGTATATAGTTTTAGAATTACCTTGGCTTGCACGGCTACTAATTACTCCAACCGGCTTATACAAGGCGTAGGTCTCGTATTTGGTGACAGCCTTAATAACATTGCCGTCAACTTCAACTAAATCATTCAAACCAACTTTAAGACCCATTGTACTGGCAGTTCGGCCATTAACCCTGACTCTCTGTTCAGCTATTAATTGATCTGCCTGGCGGCGCGAACATAGACCCGATTGAGCAATAAACTTATTGAGACGGGTTTTCGACGATCGGGAATCGGCTATGTGATTCGACATAATTTACATCGGTAATCAAGTAACGATAAGCGTATGACGATAGGACCATCATAATTGCGGCCAAAACCGATAATCTGAATAATTTTTCTGGATTCAAGATCTTCATAGTTATCCTTTTTACGAACGCAAAAGAATAACAAATAACTACCTGTTTGGCAAGTATAATACTTAGTAGCTAAGGACTTTTTCATGAGCAACTAATCTATACTGGAGAGCTTCGGCAATATGCTTAGTAGAAACCTCTTCTGACATCTCCAGATCAGCAATCGTACGCGCCACTCTAAGAATTCGATAAAAAACCCTGGCAGACAGATTAAAATGATCAATGGAATTTTTAAATATCTTTTCT
>JAGQLE010000046.1 GCA_020429585.1 Candidatus Berkelbacteria bacterium | reverse complement strand
GTTCTTCAAGTGGTTCAGGAGGAGGATTAATTGATCCTAATAAAACAATCGCTCAGAATATTGAAAGTTTATATAATCAATCGCTAGGAATAATTTTAACGATTGCTTTTTTGGTAGTAATTTTTGCTGGCTACACCTATCTCACCTCATTTGGTAATCAGGAAAAAATCGGCTTGGCTAAAAATTTACTCCTGGGTGCAGTTATAGGAGTAATATTCCTATTAATGATCCCTTTAATTCTTAATCTCTTAGGGGCAAATGAACTTTCTACTCCAGCCCTGCCTGCTGCCGCTACTCAGACGACATCAAGCGGTAGTGGTACTGGTTCTTTGGGGAATGTCGGCACTGTTTCAACTGGTTCTGCCTCAAATCAAAACGCACAAAAGATAATTGATATCGAGAATTCTACTGGTTTGTCTGGACAGTGTACGCCAACAGGCTGTGAAAGAAATGTTCGTTCGGTAATGAATCAAACATTTGGCAGTGAGGGCTCTGGATGGTATGCAACAAATCAATCTGCGCCGACGGTTGCACAACAAGTACCTACGGCTTCAGAATTAATTCAGCTAAGGCAATTTTACAAAGAGGTAATTTACCAGAGTGGCATGTTAAGGGTGAGAATTCGGGCGAGCACTGGGTTTTATTGTTAGGCATAGACGAGCAAAATAACATTACATTTTGGGAGCCAAATGGAGGAACAGTAAGGACGGAAGCATATAATTACCAGGCGTCGGGGAAATCCTGGCCTTTCTTTGGCACTCCTGGAAGCGAAGCTAATTCTCAGGCTTTTGTAAGGCAATATGAATTGGTCGTAAAATAAAAAATGACCCGAAATTCGGGTCATGGATCAGAGATCTTCCATTAGCATTACCAGATCTAGGTGATGAATGTGCAATACTCTTTTGCCGCCTCTTTTTTGTCGGAAAACGTTTTGATGTTGGGATAGCCATCAAAAAAATACTGCCTCCCAGACTATATTTAAGAGGTACTATTTGGTACTCTGAGCCGACTTTTACTAAGCTCCAAACGGCATAGCCGCCGTTTTCTCGATACTTGGATGTATTGACTAGGGTGTGGAGTGGTTTTGGGTGTAAAGCTAAGAACTTCTTAAATCGTGCCTCGTGTTCCTGGTTAAGAAAGTGGCCGCTAGTTGAGGCTGTGCCGTTGATAAACTGGAACCACAAATAAGCAACTTTGACTTCTTCCTCAGTGGACGTTTGGAAGGCAAGTACTGGTTGCAAGAGGCATAGTACGAGGGCGATTTGACAAAATCTTTTCATTGATTTCGTCCTCCTTGTTAAAGAATTTGTCCTAAAAGACTGATAACTTTATCAGTAATTGTTATTCCTTTCTAGTGCGTTTCTTAAATAACTAAAATTTTAGTTATTTTAAAGAAAAAACTCATCTTGCGATGAGCTTGGTGCTAGAGCCACAGGTTTAACCTTGTCAAGCAGAGTTCCGGAACAAGTCCCGGAGGGAATTGGGTTATCCAGTCGATCACTTGTTTATTAGGATCAACTAAGAAAATTCTTAATCCGGCTCGACTATTGAGCCAGACGGTTATATAACCATCTGGTCCTTTTACCGCGGCAGATTTTAGTGCCCCTCGGTTTTTTTCGGCTCGTAACAATGTTTTTAAAGCCTCGAAAACCTCTTCGGATCGAGGTTCGTTTCTCGCTTCAGATCCGGTAATAGGTTGTGGTAAGCAAGTCATTCCGGAGAGCAGTTTTTCCGCCAACCGGTCAGACTCTTCCTTCGAGAGTATCTTTGCCCTAATGATCGACTCGCTATTCCAGAGTATGAGTTCTTGCCAAAGGCGGTCGTAGTGAAAGTATTGGGGTCTGTATAGTTTTCCTTTTTTTGTGTCTATGATATACCGGTTGCATGCTGCACCATTGAAGCAAAATATTTCAGTACTGTCTCCAGACTGACCATAGTAAGTACCTATGACTTGGCTTTGGGCTTGTCTCGACAGTTTTAACCAGGCCTCTTGTGCTCGTGCCGGTTGCGTTGTAGTGCTGGTTATTAGTAGGACTAGAAAAGCGGCAAATGCTGTTAGTTTTTTCACTACTAAAACTCCCTTGTTAAAGAATTGTTTGCAAGCAAACATCACAGAGTACAGCTAGAGATGAAAATAATCAAGTTAAGTATTGAGAAATGGAGGTATTTCTGCTACAGTTCTCGGGTAAACGTACCGTTTTGATTGCTAATTTAACTTAGAGGAAAGTCCGGGCACCAGAGAGTGGCGTACCCTGTGCAAGCAGGGCAGTCGTGAGGCTAGGGATAGTGGCACAGAAACTATACCGCCCCAGTGCGGAGCACTGGAAGCTCGAAACTCGAATTTACAAGCTCGAAATAAATTAGAATTTCCAAATCAGAAATTCAAAACATGTTTTTTATTTCGACATTCGGATTTCGTAATTCCACTGCTTCGCAGTGTGGTAAGGGTGAAAAGCGCGGGTGTAAGAGACCCGAACAGTTAACTGGAAGGTTAGCTGGTGCAAAACTCCTTCGTGGTGCAAGTCCGGTGGATCCAATTAACGCGATATGCATTTTTATGCTCCATCAGCCGTTACTCGCGGCCGTTAGTTTGGATCCGGACGCTTAGATAGATAATCAACTCCTTTGGAGACAGAACCCGGCTTATGAGTACGTTTACACCAAAAAATCCGTCACTGGACGGTTTTTTTGGTTAAAACTATACTCTATAGCGTATTCCGGGATCGTCTAATGGCAGGACGCTTGGTTTTGGTCCAAGAAATCGGGGTTCGAGTCCCTGTCCCGGAGCCATTTTGTCAAAGTCAAATCAAGAGGTTTGTAAAAAAACTTCTGATTTGCCTTAGACCTAATCTAGGTTGATTTAATCGTCTCTCGATTCTGTCTTTGGTATTAACAAGCCGATTTAAGGGGAATGGTTGTGACCAAGCAAGAAGAAATTATTAAAGAAATCATATTGGCAGCAAGGAAGATTCAGGATTTTCTTTGGGGTGAGCCCAATAAAAATTGGGGTTTGGAAGAATGGAAGCGAATGTTTCGGAAGAGAATTGTAAAAATAGATGATATTGATCCTGCAAATCCTCATGCCGTCATCGAGCTCAAAAAGCGCTTGCTTCAAAATGCTGCACTTTCTGTTGCATTACTGATACGTTTAGATAATGGTTTACCAGGAAAAGAGAACGTAGATGTTGTACCTTCTAATTTGCCTGAGTATGCAGACTAAAACAGCTGAGGACCCATTGGGTCCTTTTTTATTTAACAACTTTAATATTGAACTTTGAGTGACCATATTTGCCAAACAAACGAATCCAAAGTGGTAAAAACATCTCGGTTCCGCGGGCGGTCGTAATATCGCCGAGGTCAATGATATTTTGCCAGCCATAACTTTGGAGTAAATCCGTTACTTTATTTTTTGCTTCTTCATCGTTGCCACTCATAAATATATGATGGTCACCTTCGGCTAGTTCCTGCGGCTTAACCTGGACGTCGGCGTTAGTGGTATTGCAGGTTTTTACCACTTTGGCTTTTGGCAAAGCCGCCTGAATCTGTTCGCCTAAGCTGTCGGTATTGCAGACAGTTAAGGTTGGTGGCATGCCCTGGCTAAAGTCGAGCGGATTGGCGATATCGATTAGTATTTTTTCGCCAATTTGAGCTTCTAGTTTCTTTAAGGCTTCGACAGATACTTGTCCAGACAAGGCATTAATAATCAGTTCACCGATTTGTGCCGCTTCCATCAGAGTTATTAGTTCGACATCAGGATTTTGTTGGTGCCAATCGTTAAAAGTTTGGCCGCTATTATCTGGTGTTTGCTCTACCTTTTTGGCCTCAACATTTTGCGTACCCATTACTACTTGATGACCCAGTTCGGTAAGTCGAGAAGCGTGGGCTTTGCCGACCATACCTGTTCCGAGAATTGCGATTTTCATTGTGTCCTTTCCGTAGGTTATAATAACAATAATCAAAGACTAATAAGTGTTTGATGGAGATCAGCGGGGGATTTTTTTATTTAGAGGAACTATGAAAAAAACAAAAATAGTGGCCACCATTGGTCCGGCGACTGAATCCAAAGAGGTGTTGGAAGAGTTAATTGTAGCTGGGGTTGACGTAGTCCGACTTAATTTTAGTCACGGCAATTACGATCAATTCTCCGGTCTAATCAATAATATTAAGGAAATTAGAAGCCGCTTAAACAAGAGAGTGGCAATTTACCAGGATTTAGCTGGACCTAAAATCAGAATCGGTGATTTTGAAACCGAAACTGTTGAGTTGGTGCCGGGAGAAAAAATTACTTTGACGATTCGTGAAACTCCAGGAACTAAGTCAAAAGTATTCATTAATTATCCAAAATTACCGTCCGAAGTAAAAGTTGGCGACACGATTTTTCTGGATGATGGAAAACTTGACCTCAAGGTAGTAGAAACTAACGACGTATCTGTAACTTGTGAGATCGTTAGTGGCGGTATTATTTACGGTGGACGAGGTGTTAATCTGCCTAATTCCGAACTAAGCATTGGCTGCTTAACCGATAAGGATCGTCAGGATTTAGAGTTTGGTATTCAGCACGATTTAGATTTTGTCGGACTGTCTTTTGTTCGAAAGCCGGATGATATTGAGGAGCTACGATCAATTCTTAATGATTACGATTCTAAGTCGAAGATTATCGCCAAGATAGAAACCCCCCAGGCAGTTAAAAATCTAGACAGGATAGTTGAAGTTGCCGATGCTTTAATGGTGGCACGTGGCGACTTAGCAATTGAAATTCCGGCCGAAGATGTGCCGATCGTTCAAAAAAGGATTATTGCTAAGTGCAAAGCCCAAGGGAAGCCAGTGATAACCGCCACCCAGATGCTTGAATCGATGATTAAGAGTCCTGTTCCGACCAGGGCCGAGGTTTCTGATGTGGCTAATGCGATATTCGATGGGACTGATGCAATTATGCTTTCGGCTGAAACGGCGATAGGTCAGTATCCGCTCGAGGCTGTACGGATTATGTCTAAGGTGGCTAATAAGAACGAGGGTGCCGTTGTTGTTCAGAGTCATGTATCAGAGAATCAATCAACAGTTACTAATTCCGTTACTTCATCGGCAATTGACACGGCTGAGGATTTGAATGCGCCCCTTATTATTGCTTTGACTGAAACTGGTCGGACCGCTCGCATGGTTGCCAGACACCATCCGCACGCGCCGATTATGGCGATTGCCGAGGATGAAACGGTTTGTAACCAGTTAACTCTAACTTACGGCTGTTTCGCTTATAAGGTCAGTGACTACCAAAGCCTGGAGGATGCGCTTAAATTAGTGAGAAAGCTTGCGTTTGATAACCAGTTGGCTAAGGCGGGCGATCGAGTCGTTATTGTAGCGGGGGCGCCTTTTCATACCGCAGGTTCGACCAATATGATCATCGTCGAAACAATGTAGCTTAAGATGGAGGGGCGATCTAATTTTCACATCCAGGGCGGTAGATATATCAAGGATATTGTGTATGCGGCTAATGACGGTATTATCACAACTTTTGCAGTGGTTGCAGGGGTGGTTGGGGCTGAACAAGCACTCTCGATAGTTGTAATTATGGGACTGGCTAACCTCGTTGCCGACGGTATTTCTATGGCTAGCGGCAATTACCTTGGTAGTCGATCGGAGTATCTTTTTTATCAGGCCGAAAAAGAATATTTTGCTAATTTAGTTAAACATCATCCGGCAAAGTCAAAGCAGATGCTGAGATCAGTTTATTCTAGGAAAGGCTTTCGAGGAAGTTTTTTAACTGAACTAATTGAGAGAATAATGAGTAAGCAAAGTATTTGGACGGACGAATTGGTGATTGATAATTTAGGAACCCGACCAACGGAAGCAAGTCAGCCCCTTAAGGCTGCCTTGGTAACGTTTATATCTTTCATTGGCTTTGGCTTTGTTCCACTTGTACCCTATTTATTAGGCAGTAATCCCAATAATTTTCTGATCTCGATCATTGGTACTGGCTCTACTCTATTTTTGGTTGGTTCCCTCCGGTCGCTTGTCACCAATCGTTCATGGTTGGCCGCGGGATTTGAAATGCTGTTGGTGGGGACGTTGGCGGGTACTAGTGCTTATATAGTTGGGTCTGTAATAATGGTACTAGTCAGCTAGGAGTTTTGATGACTAAAAGGTTGATCGGTTTTACTGCGATGGCGTTATTGATAGGTATTGGGGCATATTATGCTCTAAATCAAAATAGTGAGGCTTCCCCGCGGATTGAGAGCAATCAAACCAGTTTGGTTGGCGAGGTTCCAACAGGTATTCCTAGTTTTGCAGGGGAGCTTATTCAAGGAGTCTTAAATCAGTCTAACTATCCTTACTTTATTAGCTGGCAAACTGAAGTGTCTCTTGGACAGGCTGCTAATCAGTATTATCAACAACTTAAAACTGCTAACTGGAAGGTTACTGATTTGGCTGAGGAAAATGGATATTTTTCATTTCAAGCAAGTAATGATACCTATGAAGCTTCAGTCTTTGTTGTTAAAGAGCAGTCGGTCAATACTGTTAGTCTGACTGTTTATCCTAGCCTATGATGTGGAAAAGAAATTTTACAGTATCAGACTTCTCGGTTATCAAACCTGTTGAACGTTTGAGTAGTTCTTTATAGATTGACACCTCTGGGCTAACAGATATAGTTTAGGACACTATAGGAGGAGAGGAGGTGATTTTAAATGCCGTACTCAGTTCAGTCTTCAAAGACTGGCGATACTTATTACCTATTTACCAAAGAGGTGACTCTTAGGGGTGGTCGTCAGCAAAAGATTTTTTATTTTTCACGCGATGACAAGAATCCCAAGGGGACGCCTGTCGAAGATTTACCAGAAGGATACGAGGTTATGGAGAACGCCAGAACAGGTTTGCCAATGTTAAAAAGATCTAATTAACACACTCAACTACCAAAGAGTCCGCCATAGGCGGATTTTTTGGTTAGGGAGTGACAAAATTCCTAAACTTAGCTAAAATTTGCGGTTACAATTTTAATTGATATGAAAAGATCAGAATTATTTTTTAGTCTATTGCAGATTCCTCTGGATGCTCTAATGATAGTGGGTGCATTTTTGCTTTCTTATTACTTTAGAGTCCAGTACGAGGTCAGCTATATTTTACCGCTTGGCCAGTACTTAATCTTTTTGGTATCCGCATTACCTCTCTGGATATTGGTTTTTTCCTTACAAGGACTCTACCGAATAGATTCGACCCGTCGAGGGATTGATGAAGCCGCAGGTATTTTTGTTGGGGTGTCGACAGGTGTTTTATTGGTTCTGGCCGCTCTGTTTTTAACAAATACCGATCTAGGTTCTCGATTAACCCTCCTAATAGCTTACTTTCTAACTTTGGTGACAGTTTCGCTAGGTCGATTTTTAATGCGATCTCTTCAGAAGAAACTTTATAGCTTGGGTATTGGAACAAGACGGGTAGTTTTTATTGGGGGTAGCCAAGCAGCTTATTACCTTATAAAAGAAATGGCTGATAAGCCCCATTTAGGTTACCAAAATCTGGGCTACGTCGGGTTGGCTACCGACGAGGAAGCCGAGTATGACTTAGGAAGAAGGCTGGGTCAATTAAGATCGCTCGAGTCAATAATTGAGCGAACCCAGCCAGACGAGATAATTGTGGCCGATGGCTTAAGCGAAAAGCAATTATTTAATATCAGACGCTTATCCAGCGAGAAGTTGATTGACTTAAAATTGACACCTAATATTAGCGGCACACAAACCGCTCAAAGCCGTTTTCAAATCTTATCCGGTATTCCACTGATTGAGATTCAGAGGACGCCTCTTCAGGGCTGGGGACGAATCATTAAAAGGGCAGCCGACGTTGTTTTTTCGTTTTTCCTTATTATATTTTTTTCTCCCCTAATGTTAATAACAGCTTTGGCTGTTAAGCTGACTTCTCCAGGTCCAATAATCTACAAGAATAAACGAGTTGGCCTAAATAAGAATCAGTTTTACGTCTATAAGTTTAGAACAATGAAGGCCGAATTTTCTACTGGTAGTGAATATGGTGGCAAAAAAGCCTTAGAGCTTGAGAAGGAGCTCATTAAGAAACAAAATACCCGAAAGGGTGCTTTGTATAAGATCTCTAACGATCCTCGGCTGACTCCAATTGGTAACTTTTTAAGAAAGAGTAGTTTGGATGAGTTTCCTCAATTTTTTAATGTCTTGTTCGGATCAATGAGCTTAATTGGCCCGAGACCACATCAACCTAGAGAAGTTGCAGATTATCAATCGTGGCAAATGAAGCTTTTGGCCATTAAGCCTGGTGTCACTGGTTTATCTCAGATCTCAGGACGTTCGGATTTGGATTTTGACGATGAAGCAAATCTTGACATTAGCTATATTGAAAACTGGTCTTTTTGGCTGGATCTAAAAATACTTCTCATGACGCCCTATGTTCTACTTCGTGACCGAAATAGGAAGGCGGCATGAAAAAGTTAAAAGTAGCCTTGGTTCATGAGTTTCTTAACCAATTTGGCGGGGCCGAGAGGGTGCTTGAGGCATTTGTTGAATTGTTCCCAGAGGCCGAAATCTATACTTTGTTATATGATCCCGCAAAAATGCACGGCAAGTTCGAAAAAGTAAAAATTAATACCTCTTTCCTTCAAAAGTTTGCTGGCTTACATAAATACCTACTACCTTTAATGCCAAAGGCGATAGAATCGATTAAAATTCCTACCGATATCGACTTGGTTTTGTCTGATGCCTCGGCTTTTGCTAAAGGTGTAAAAGTTCCTCAAGGCATCCCTCACCTATGCTACCTACATACTCCTACAAGGTATTTATGGATCGTTCGCGATGAGTATATTAATAGCGCTTTGCCTAATTTTTTACGTCCGTTTAAGTTTGTAGTGGACAGGATTGTGGATAGACAAAGGGTATGGGATTATCTGGCTGCTCAAAAGCCTGATTTATACATTGCCAACTCAAAGAATATTTCTCAAAAGCTATCAAATATTTACGATCGTGATAGTGATTCGGTGGTATTTCCCTTTGTGGACTTGGATCAATTTTATTTATCGCAACCAGATGACTACGTCTTAGCTCTCGGTAGGATGGAGCCTTACAAAAAGTTCGATTTAGCAATTGAGGCGGCTACAAAAGTTGATCAAGTAATTAAAGTCGTAGGCACCGGTACTAGATTCAATGAACTGGTCAGTAAATACAAGAATAATTCCAAAGTTGAGTTTCTGGGAAGGGTTGAAGATAAGGATCTTAAGGATTTGTACGCAAAGGCAAAAGTCTACATCTTTCCTCAGGAAGAGGATGCAGGAATTACCCCATTGGAAGCAATGGCGAGCGGGTGTCCTGTTTTGGCTTATGGCAAAGGTGGCGCCTTGGAGTCGGTCCAGGAGGGTGTAAGTGGTCATTTTTTCGAAGAGCAAACTGTCGATTCAATTGCCGATAAGTTGGTAGAATGTAATTGGAATGCCTTTGACAGAGCAAGGGTCAGAGAATCCGTAAGAAAATTTGATATACAAAGTTTTAAAGAAAAGATTTTGACAGAAGTTGAAAAGCTAATTTAAGACGTACGGGAGGGTATGAAGTACGTTGATAGCCTATATAGGGCTCAAAAAACAAAATCCAGAAAATTCAGTTTATTTTTGCTGGCCGGCGTTGCGGTTTGCATTTTTGCTTTGAGTTGGTCCGGCTCTGTTTTTGGTTCAGATTTAAACGATTTAAAAAATCTTAGGGATTTGATTCCTGATGGTCACTACTTAGTTTTGTTTCAAAACAATTCTGAGCTAAGGCCATCGGGCGGATTTATTGGCAGCTTTGCAACTATTGATGTTAAGGACTTGCAGGTTTCAGATATTCAGGTAGATACCAATATCTATAAAAGAGATTTAGCGTTTGAGTTAAATAATTTCATTGAGGTCCCAGACCCCCTTAAGCCGATTGTCGACGGCAACTCTTGGACAATGCGGGATAGTAATTGGGATCTGGATTTTCGTGATTCTGCCCAACGAGTAAGTTGGTTTTATCAGCAGGAGGGTGGAGAAACTGTCGACGGCGTCATAGCGTTAAATGCAACAGTCTTGGTGGATTTTTTGGAATTGACTGGCCCGGTCGATTTTTCGGGGCAGGCGATCGAGTCAGCTACAGCTCTGGATTTTCTCCATAATCAAATAGAGCGCCAATACTACCTGCAGGAAGAGAATAGGCAGAATAATGAGCCAAAATCAGTATTGAGAGAACTATTGCCGGCGCTGATTTCTAAAGCGAAGCTGCCTTATAACTTGCCAAAGTTGATGAGTCTGGTTAGTCAGGAATTAAGAGAGAAGCATATTCAGTTATTTAGCTTTGATCCTGTGATAGAGAAACAGATTTTGGAGAATGATTGGGCTGGAGATATCAAGGAAACAGACAAAGATTATCTATCTATCAATAATGCATCGATTGGCGGTCAAAAAAGTAGTTTAAATGTTTTGCAGGATGTTAAGCTTGACATTAACCAGTCAGGAAGCAGTTTGGCTCATAGTTTATTAATTAGGAGAACTCATTTCGGAGACGGTCAGTGGCCGGATTACATCAATAAAAATTATACGAGGGTAGTCTTGCCTCTGTCTGCCACTAAGTTGGAAGTTAAATCTGGTCAACAAGAGATTGATTTCTCTCAGGAAATAGAAAGAGGTAAGTTGGTGGTGGGTTTTCGATTCGATGTGGAGCCGGCAAGTGTGGGTGAGGTTAGTATTAAGTATCTAACGCCCAGTTATGCCCAGTATGAGTTAATTTATCAAAAGCAATCAGGGGTTTTGACTGATCAGCTAGAAGTTAGCTATCTTAAAAAGAACTTATTCGCTGGCAAACTAACTACGGATCTAGTTATCCGGTAAATTTGGAATTAGGAGAATTATGGCTAAAGACAATAAGTATACAGCTGCTGATATTACGGTATTGGAAGGCTTGGAGGCTGTTCGTAAACGACCGGGTATGTATATTGGTGGAACGGGTAAGGAAGGTTTGCATCACCTAATTTGGGAAGTCGTTGATAACTCAATTGACGAAGCGATGGCTGGTTATGCGACAAAGATCGTCGTCACCCTGTTGCCGGATAATTACGTCCAAGTACTTGATAACGGCCGAGGTATACCAGTTGATAAGCAGAAAACTACTGGCAAATCAGCACTCGAGACCGTTATGACGGTTCTTCATGCTGGCGGTAAGTTTGGCGGTGAAGGTTATAAGGTATCGGCGGGTTTGCACGGAGTAGGTGTCTCAGTTGTTAATGCTCTTTCAACATCGCTTACAGCAGAAGTTTGGCGCGATGGCGATCACTATCAGCAGTCTTATCAGCAAGGTAAACCAGTTGGGGGCTTGGATAAGAAAAAAGGTTCTGGTGAAGAAACTGGAACCCAAATCACTTTTCAGCCAGATCCTGAATTGTTTGGTGACTTAGTTTTCGAGTGGGAAGTAATCCTAGAAAGAATTAGACAGCAGGCATATTTAACCAAGGGTATTCTGATCACAGCTCAAGACCAAAGGCAGAGTGAGGATGGTCAATCATTTAGCTTCTATTTTGAGGGTGGAATAGCCTCTCATGTTAGTTATCTAAACAGGAACAAAAATATTCTTCATAAGCCAGTGTATATAGAAAAAAATATTGATGGAGTTGCGATCGAAGTAGCTTTTCAGTACACGGACGATTTTAACGAGCGTATTGTTACTTTTGCAAATACTGTTAATACTCCAGGAGGTGGAACTCACCTGACTGGTTTTAGAACTGCGTTGACTAGGGTAGTTAATGATTACGCTAAAACGAATAAACTCGTTAAAGAGTCAGAAGCATCTTTTACGGGCGATGATGTTAGGGAAGGAATAACAGCGATTATCAGTGTTAAATTGGGAGAGCCTCAGTTTGAGGGGCAAACCAAGGATAAGCTAGGTAATCCAGAAATCAGATCCTTAGTCGAACAAGCTGTTTCCGAAGGTCTGCAGTATTACCTTAATGAAAATCCAAATGAGGCTAAAAAGATTGTAGGTAAGGCAAGTCTCTCGGCTCGGGCAAGGATGGCAGCCAAAGCGGCTCGTGAAACTGTAATTCGCAAAGGTGCTCTCGATGGCATGACCTTGCCCGGTAAGTTAGCTGATTGCAGTGAGAAATCACCAGAAAAATCAGAGCTATATATTGTTGAGGGTGATTCGGCGGGTGGAACTGCTAAGCAGGGCCGTGATCGACGATTTCAGGCAATTTTGCCCTTAAGGGGTAAGATCTTGAATGTTGAACGAGCCCGTATGGATAGAATTCTTTCTACTGAACATATTAAAGATTTGATTGTTGCTTTGGGAGCCGGGATTGGTGATCAATTAGATGTTGATAAAATCAGATATCATCGAATTGTAATCATGACTGATGCGGACGTCGACGGTGAACATATCAGAACCTTGCTACTAACTTTCTTTTACCGTCACTACCGGGAAATGATCGATCGAGGATATCTTTATATTGCACAGCCGCCGCTTTATAAAATTAGTAAAGGTAAAAAGTCTGAATATGCTTACGACGAAGAGGAAAAAACCAATGTCCTGAAGAAATTCGGAGTGCACGAGGAGCAGATTGACGATGGTGAAGAAGGAGCCAAAAAAGGCAGTGTAAGTATCCAGCGCTATAAGGGTTTGGGAGAGATGAATGCGATCCAGCTTTGGGAGACGACCATGAACCCAGAAAACAGAATATTCCTTAAAGTTGACATTACCGATGCCGAAAAGGCCGACCAAACCTTTTCGATGCTGATGGGTTCTGAAGTTGCTCCGAGAAAGAGATTTATCCAAACTCGAGCAAAACTAGTTAAGAATTTGGATATTTAATGGTCAATCCTAATATGCAACAAAATGTTGAAAATCGAGGTGCTCGGGTTAAGGAAGAGATTAAGAACGTTGGGAGACTGGTTAAAAAAGAACAACGTGTTCTAGGAAGAATCCCGTTATTTTTTCCAGTAATAGCAAGTTTCGGTCTGGTATCTATTTTTTACGGATTCGAAAAAATTCTTGATCAAACTGCCTTAACCGACCAACCTATTTTAATGATTGGGGTTGGAATAGTACTATTACTAGCCACTGGCAGCATTGCTAATAAATTATAGGAGTATAGATGACCGAAGAGCTAGAAAACACGATTGGAAAAATAGAGCCCACCAATATCTCCGAGGCTCTGTCTGATAGTTATTTAGACTACGCAATGAGCGTAATTGTCGCTCGTGCTTTGCCAGATGTACGGGATGGCTTAAAACCCGTTCATCGAAGAGTTCTTTATGCTATGAATCAGATGAACCTAACCTCTAGGAGTAAGCACACTAAGTCAGCTAATATCGTTGGTGAAGTTTTGGGTAAGTATCATCCTCACGGAGATCAAGCTGCCTATGATTCATTGGCTCGTTTAGCACAAGATTTTTCTCAGAGGTATACACTTGTTAACGGGCAGGGAAACTTTGGTTCGATGGATGGTGACCGTCCGGCAGCAATGCGCTATACAGAAGCTAAGATGGAGGCATTGGCTGAGCAAATGCTCATGGATATTGATAAGGAAACAGTAGATTTTGTTGGCAATTATGATAACACCAGGACGGAACCAAAATACTTACCTTCTCGTGTTCCTAATTTATTGTTAAATGGTGCTCTTGGTATCGCAGTGGGAATGGCTACGAATATTCCTCCGCATAATTTATCCGAGCTCGTTGATGGAACTAAGTCTTTGGTTGATAAGCCCGAGTTAACTCTTGAGGAATTGATGGAATATATCAAAGGACCGGATTTTCCTACTGGTGGCATAATCTATTCTAAGAGAGATATTACAAATGCTTATGCAACGGGTAGAGGTAAGATTGTGATGCGGGCACGAGCCGAGATCGTTGAAAGCAAAAATAGCCATCAAATTATTGTTTCTGAAATACCGTATCTAACTAATAAGGCAAATCTTGTTACCAAGATTGCCAGCCTTGTCAAAGAAAAGAAATTGGATGGAATTTCAGATCTTAGAGATGAATCGGATCGTAACGATAAGGTCAGAATTGTCATCGACCTAAAAACCAGCGCCTATCCTAAGAAAGTCTTAAACCGGCTATTCGAATTAACCCCGCTACAAACAGCTTTCCATGTCAACATGTTGGCTCTTGAAAATGGCATTCAACCACAGGTTTTTACTTTGAAAGATGCACTCCAGGCGTTTATTAACCATCGAGTTATAGTAGTAAAAAGACGAACTGAGTTTGATTTAAAAAAAGCGGAGTTAAGGGCGCATATTTTAGAGGGATTAAAGCAGGCTCTTGATAAGATCGATGCCATCATCACTACTATTAGAAATTCTGAAACCCGCGATATAGCTCACGCCGCATTAATGCAGGAATTCAAATTAACTGAGATCCAAGCAACAGCGATTCTCGAGATGAGACTGTCGGCTTTAGCTGGTTTAGAGCGCAAGAAGGTTCTCGATGAGTTAGAGGAAAAGAATAAGTTAATTGCTGAGTTGAAGGCGATCTTGGCCTCGGAGCAAAAGGTTAAAAAAATCATTAAGGACGAGTTAGACGAAGTAAAAGAAAGATTCGGAGACGAACGCAGAACAGAAATTGTTCCAACTGAGTTGGGCGAGTTTAATGCCGAAGACCTAATTCCTAATGAGCAAGTTGTTATAACATTAACGAACGAAAATTATATAAAAAGAGTCCCGATTAGTTCTTACAAGGCACAAAACAGAGGCGGTAAAGGTATTGTCGGTATGACTACCAAGGAAGAGGATCAAGTAGCCCAACTTAGAGTTGCTCATACTTTGGACGATATCCTGTTCTTTACATCCAAAGGTCGTCTTTTTACTTCAAAGGTATATGAGTTGCCAGCCGTTTCCCGTCAGGCTAAAGGAACTCCGATCGTTAAT
>JAGQLE010000045.1 GCA_020429585.1 Candidatus Berkelbacteria bacterium | reverse complement strand
CCGGGATCGTCTAATGGCAGGACGCCTGACTCTGGATCAGGTAATCTAGGTTCGAATCCTAGTCCCGGAGCCAAGTTCAGCAACAAAATCAAAAGACCGCGTCCTAAGCCGGTCTTTACTTGTGAAGCGACTATACGACTGATAAAAAATATTTATGGTCGGGGCGGGTCTGGGTGATCAGGAAAACGTTTTTTTGGAATCCGTACCGCCAGTTGAAAAACAGCAATAACGAGAGCGGTAAAGGCGGTCCAGGCAAAGGACACCCAACCGGAAGCGCCGCCTAAGTACATAGAAAAATAGGTGAGAGCTAGTACTATTAAGACAATCGCGATAAACATTCCCCTCCAACTCTTTTAAATGCCGCTGCCGGCCTTGATTCCAATTATTTTACCAAACTCTTCGCGGTCAATTGTTTCGTTTTCGAGTAAATGCTTAGTGATAGATTCGAGTTTATCTTTGTATTTATTGAGAATTTTTTTAGCCTTGCCTTCGCCGTCGAGAATTATTCGCTTAACTTCGGCATCGAGTTCGGCCGCAATTGATTCTGAGTAATTGCGCTCATCATGGAGCTCTTTACCTAGAAAGATGTGTTCATCACGAGTGCCAAATTGAATTGGTCCCATTTTACTGCTCATGCCGTAAACCTTAACCATGTCACGGGCTATTTTAGTGGCCTTCATTAAGTCGTTTTGGGCACCAGTGGTAAATTCGTTAAAGATTAGCTTTTCGGCTTCACGACCACCTAGAAGTTGGGCAATTTCATCTTCGAACTTGCTTTTGGTAACAAGCTTGCGGTCTTCTTCTGGTAGGCTCCAGGTATAGCCGAGAGCAGAGCCGCGCGATACCATTGAAATTTTGTGGATAGGATCAGTATTAGGCAGGATGTGGCCCACTAAGGCATGACCAACCTCATGGTAAGCAGTTATCTTTTTCTCTTTGTCATTCATAAGCTTACTACGTCGTTCTGGTCCGATGAGAACTTTCTCAATTGCCCAATCAAAATCTGCTTGCCCAACCTCTTTGCGATTATTCCTAGCTGCATTGATCGTTGCTTCATTGGCGATGTTTTTGAGGTCAGCTCCGGATGCTCCTGGAGTTGCGCCGGCGATGTTGTCAAAGTTAATGTCTTTAGCAATTGCTTTGTTATTGGCGTGAAGTTTGAGGATCTGTTTTCGTTCGTCTCGGTCGGGCAGTTCCATAATAACTCGACGATCAAAACGCCCGGGTCGCAAGAGAGCGGGGTCGAGGACGTCCGGCCGATTGGTGGCGGCCATAATAATTACCCGTTCATCGGTTTCAAACCCGTCCATTTCAACTAAGATTTGATTAAGGGTTTGTTCGCGCTCATCATGGCTTCCGCCCAAACCCGTGCCTCGCTGCCGGCCAATCGCATCAAGCTCGTCGATAAAAATAATCGCCGGTGAATTACGCTTGGCTTTGGCAAATAGATCACGGACACGAGAGGCGCCAACGCCTACGAACATTTCTACGAATTCCGAGGCCGAAAGAGAGAAGAAAGGAACACCAGCTTCACCAGCAACGGCTTTTGCTAATAAGGTTTTACCAATTCCCGGAGGTCCAACCAATAGAACACCTTTGGGTATCTCTGCTCCAATAGCGCTATATTTACCCGGATTTTTTAGGAAATCTACGACCTCAACTAATTCTTCCTTGGCCTCTTTAGCTCCCGCTACATCCTTGAAGCTAATCTTTTTTTTGCCAGTAAAAAGTCGGGCCTGGGTTTTTCCAAAACTCATTGCTCTCATGTTGCCTGATTGGGCTTGGCGAAGAATAAACCAAAGAACGGCTCCTACCAGGAGAAATGGCAATAGAATCGATAAAAGTGAGCCAATAAATTCTCCACTGGAAGGATTTTTGATTTCGATTGGAACGTCGTCAGTTGTGATGCCATAGTCTTGAATACTCACACCGGCTTCCTTAAAAGCCTTAAACTCTCGTCCATCTTCTAATTTGGCAATGATCTCGTCGTTATTGATCGTAATTTTTTGGACTTCACCTTTTTCGACAAACGTTGAAATTTCGGAAATAGTCGATTCTTCTGGATGGTTGCCGCTAGTGGTATAAAAGCCGAATAAAGCAGTCGCAGCAATCAAAATTAGTACAACTGTAATTAGAGTCCGATTAGTTTTTTGGTTCATTGATCTTAAATTCCCATTAATTAAATAGCGTTTGCTTTAGTGGTGGCTCCGGGAGGATTCGAACCTCCAACCTCTGGCTTATGATGCCATTGCTCTAACCGTTGAGCTACAGAGCCATTCAAAAAAATCCTAAATCCGAAACTCTAAATCCGAAACTTTAGGATTTAGGATTTAGATCTAGGATTCTTTTGGGTGCGGGGCTAGGATTTGCACCTAGGACTGAGGCTTATGAGACCTCTGTGTTACTACTACACTACCCCGCAGTACAAGGTGGAATAATATCAGTTTAAGTTTTATTGCACAACTGGTTGGTCTGGACGCTTTACAAACCAATTGAACCATGAATTGGCATTAGACGAAGCTTGATCAAACAAATCGAGTTGGTCTGCTTGTTTAACATCTTCTTCTATGACGACTTCGGGCAGTTCCGTAATTTTCTTTTCGGGATCCCTGTTGTGCGGCACGAGAACGACTGTCTCGCCAGGCCTTCTGAGTCCGAGGCGCCGCTTGGCTTCTAGTTCTTGATAGGCGTGGCTATCGTAATAGACAAGTTGGGTTTCGAGGAACGCTACTTGTTTTTTAAGTTCAGTGATTTGGTCGTTCATTTTGACCAGTGATTCATTGATGACGTAATTTTTTTGAATTGCTTGGGCTAAGTTAAGGAAAATATAAGCTATGACCAGGGTGAGAATTGTTCTGGCAAAGACCGTTTTAATAATTTTTTTATTCATAAAACGATTATACCTAAATAAAAAAAGAGAGCTCTCTGCGAGCTCTCTTTCGTCGGATTACCAGCGGCCGCTATCGTTACGTCGGGATTTCTTCTTTCCTTCTTTTTCCTCCTTAGGAGGTGAATCTTCGATGCTGATATCGTCTGGTTGGGCAGTCCACCATTGGTAAGCGTAGTAGCCACCAAAGCCGGCTGCAGCCGCCACAACGATAATGAGGATCGTTACTAAGCTGCGGGTATTTTCGGTGTTGCTTCGCTCATCCTGGCCGCCTTCAATATCGCCTTGATCTGAGTTTTTATCTTGATCCTGATTTACTACATCGTCCTGGTCGGTTTGTTCTTGGAGTTTATCGGTTTCGGAGCTAGCGGTATAAATCGGTCCAACTTGACCACCGATTGCCAGTTGTTCTCCGGCAGGAATCGGTGTGGCAGAAACAGTTGTAAATTGACTACGGTTGCCATACTGATCGACGGCGGCAAGAGCAAATTCATAGTTCGTGTAGTTGGTAAGTTTTAGAACTAAAATTTCCAATTGGTCAGCGGCAAGATCAAGGTAGGTGTAATTGCCGTCAGCTGGTTTGTATTTGAGCTGGTAACTATCAGCATCTTCTACTTTATTCCAACTAAGATTGACCTGTTGATCGCCAACAACCGCATTGAGGTTGGTGACTGCTGTCGGCGCCTCAATATCGGCCGCCCCAACGACAGGAGTTAGATGATCAGTCTTGGCCCAAAAGAAACCTTTAAAGTTTTGGCCGTCGATGGTTATCTCATCGATGTTTACTCCGGTGTCGGTAAAGCGTTGCCATTTCATTTCGTCTTGACTGAAGTAGTTTAGGCCAATTAGCTGTCGTTCGTCACTTACTCCTGCTGCATCTAGATCGGCCTGGGTGTAGAAGATTCTGATCTCAATAGGGAAAGGAGAGTTATTGCTTGTAGTAATGTCAAAGTAACTGCCAACAGCGACTTGACCCATCATTGGCTTGTTGGTCGGATTGTAGTGATCGAAATCTTCAACGTAGAAGGCTGTATTTTTAAGGGTACTATCTGAGGTCTTAAGCCAAAATTGATGGTCTTTAACCAAGTCGACAGTTTGTTCCCCCATATCCAGGTCAATAGTGTTTTGATCTCCGCCAATCTCGACTTCGACGATATTTGAGCTGGCGCTTTCCTTGATGTCATTAAAACTGCGGACTGCAAATTTGTATCTTCCAGGAGCAAGTTGATCTGTTTTATAGTCCCTGTCCAGTTTGTTTAGGCTAACAAG
>JAGQLE010000044.1 GCA_020429585.1 Candidatus Berkelbacteria bacterium | reverse complement strand
CCCTGGGATACCTGTTTTGTTTTAGTTCTCCAATAACTAACAGCAAATACACAAACCAGGTATAAAGCACAACCCGAAATATATAAAACTTCGTATATTGAGACCATGCCTGATCAGCGATACCAGTAAGGAGATAAAGAAAAAATAAGACTATTGAAAGGAGTAATATTACGAAGAGTGATCTATAAAAGAAAATCTGTAGATTGTGATCCCTTTTCATTTCTAGCTAACATCAAAATTGAAAAGAATATAGAAAAAGTTGTTATTCTTGAGAACATGACAGTGTGGGTCTTCTCCGGATGACTCGATAATTCTTTCAAGAAAGTTAGTGCTCAGTCTATCTTGATCTTTAACTTTTACTACTTCAACGTCCAGATTATCAGTTGAGAGTGTTGTAGTAGAAATAGAATATAGGTTGGATAAGGCATTAAATTGCTTCTCTGTTAGAACGCAAAGTCTCTGTCTTGAAAAATACCTTTCGAATTTCCGTAGAAACGAATCACTAACAGAGGAGTCAAATTGCATTATGACTTTGTCGCCTTTATGAATTTTTTCTATTGATTCGAGCTCATTTATTGATGCTGCCATAGCTTTATCGGTTGTGAAATCTGAAAAGCTTCCAAATGCACTAAAACTGAATGCGATTAGAAAAGTAAATGTAATTATCCATCGTAAGACGTCTTTCTTAGACATTTTCCTCCTCAATTCATAATACTATATTTTTTGAAATAGATTTTTGGACTTTATTATGAATTGGCTTCTTATTCCTCTGACAACATCCCCCTGATCAGAATAACTTCCATTCTCTAAAATAAATTCAACATATTCGGCAAAAGGGTTGAGGTTGGTCGTACTTAAGCCGTTTTTTCTAAGCTGATATTCAATTATTTTGAAATGATTTTCAACATTTCGTTTTAATTCAGTAGTGATTGTTATTTTTTCCGAACTTTTTTTAACAAGGCCTAAAAGCTTTTTTCTAAGTATTTTTTCATTCACATATTTTTCAGGACAGTCGTACTTTACTTGCCGCGTGCAATGGTAATATACGTGCCTTCTTAGGCTACCATCTTTGAGAGGTTTAAATTTTTCCTCGGCAGTAATATCGGAGCCGCAACTCCCACACTTAAATATCCCTTTGAAGGCAAAGTTCTTGCTACCCCATTTAGTTTTATTGATAACTGATCGGTTAGCTTTTACCTGCTCAAAAAGTTCTTTTGAAACTAGAGCCTTATGGGCGCCTTTGAACCATTTACCTGATCGCTCAGGGTACTCGAACTCTCCGTAATAGAACGTGTTATTAAGAATAAGGAAAATCTGACTCAAGGTTAGTCTGTTGCCAGATCTATTCGTAAAAGTAGTGGTATCGAGCCATTTCTTAATTCGTCTACCGCTCCAACCCTGCGCTGCTCGGCTGAAGACTTCGGGGATAAATTCTGCTCGTTCAGGGTCAGGAATTATGTCCTTTACTCCGCCGAATGCTCTGTTGATATATCCCAAGGGCGCTTTGCCTGGCCGCCAACCCTGTTCGCATTTGGACTTGATACCTCTCTTAACATTAATACTTTTATTGTCATTTTCAAGCTTGGCCTGCGAGCAGAGAATCATTAGGAGAAACTTTTCGTTGGGTGAGTTTTTAAATATCTGCCCGTTGGTCCTGATCTCTTTTAACTTGCCTTGATCCATAAGATCTACAAGTGACCCTAGGTCACCCGCATTGCGACTAAGACGATCTGGCGCCCAGGTTAGAATCCCGTTGTATTTCCCGGCTCCCAGCTCGCTGATCAGCTGGTTGAATGTTGGCCGTTGGCCGGAGTCTTTTGCCGAATGGCTTTCCTTTAATACCTCAGTTATTTTTATGCCGTCACGTTCAGCAATCGCTTCCATCTCCTTGATTTGGGAGTCAACGCTCATTGCTTGGCGCTCGTCGGATTCAGACGATTTTCTAGCGTAGAGACAGTAGGTGAGAGGCGTTTCTTTTTCCATTAACCATACTAAGCCGGTTATCCGGTTTTTAGTCTAGTTGGTAAATCAAAAGCTCCTTACAATACCGGCGAGTTATCGCTAAAATTTAGCGAGTAAGATCATAGACTGGTGCCATTGGCGCTAGTCTCTTGATTAATTGGACCGAGGTGATCGCTGACTGCTTGCTGGTATAACCTTCGCTTGCAGCAACAATCTCACCATTGGCAGCTTTTAACCGCCAGCGGTATTCTCTTGCCCTATCAAGATAGATTTCGAATTTAGCCATAAGGCCTCCTTCTAGTCTTCGCTAATACTCTGGAGAGGTCGACCTGAACATCCTCCCCCGCGGCTGTAACCCAAAACTTGAGTTGCAACCGAAGAGGATGAAGGCCGCCTAACCTAGTACTTTGCGAAAGCCCCGAACGGGTTTTCTCGCCGGCAATGTAAAGAGCTAAATCGAAATTAGCATTTGCCTGAATGGTGTCAATGTTTACTTTTCATCCTTGAATCTCACGCCCTTGTTCCTGTAAACATTTTGGTACCCGTTGGGGCCGAGCCAACTTATTCCAGCAATTAACTTGTATTCAAGCTGGGTTTGCAAATAGTTAAGGGTCATCGAAACGGCATCGACTAAGTCGTCGTGTTTTTCAACGCCGAATCCTAGGATTTGATCGATAATTTGGCTGCATGATTCGTCGGCGGGGAAAAGAACTTTTCCTTGTTCGAAAAGCAGGCTTGCTGCAGTTAAACGGGAGTGTTTGTCTCCCTTGATCCTCACCCCTTTGGCATTTACTTTACTTTCGTTAAGTATTTCAACTAGAGATGACTGATAGCCGATG
>JAGQLE010000043.1 GCA_020429585.1 Candidatus Berkelbacteria bacterium | reverse complement strand
GGATCTAATCTAAATTAATAGATTACAGAAGACGATCCGAAGCATACCTCCCGCTTGCTAAAGGGTTACCACCCAGCCTTGGCTGGGTGGTCTAAGATGCATTATTTAACTGGGCATTTAACTGCTCATACTCCTTACGGAGATTGTTTAATATCCGTCCAACCCGGTCAAACCCCAATCTTTCTTTGACTTCAATCGAATCAAAGTCATGGATAGACTGCTCGACTTCGAGCAATCTAATAACAATTTTTTTATCCCTCATTCTACAATCCTCTCAAAGTTAAGGAACGGCCTAATCTAACACCGATACTAGACTGCCGTCAACCTATTTCTGGCTACAAATTATTTGTAAGCAGAAAAGATTGGCCCAGCTTACGCTGGGCCTCCTAAGAAGCGACAAAGTCACTTCTTTTTTTTACCACCTTTTATAGGTGGTGATTTCGTCTTTGCCTGCATCTGTTCCCATTCCTGATGAAGCTGACAAGTCGGGCAGCTTACTTCGCCAAGACTGGTTTTGGCCTCGCGACAGGATCCGCAAATTCTCAACTGAGCCAAAATCTCATGCTTTAACCAATTAGGAAGATCTTCTCCCCAGGTAAGCCTGTGACCAACGGGCTCAATGCCCTCAGCTTTAATGACCAGGCGAATCTCAGTCTTTTCACAAAGACTAAATCCTCGATTCTTAGCGGATTGCACTAATCCATTATCGAGAAAGATTTTTTGAATTGGCTTACGCCCCAAATCCTCTTTTTCGAGTAACTACTCAGTCTCCACCTTAACAATGAGGTGATCTCCTGTACCGTCTCGCGAAATGCGGTCAACTTATAATCATTCCGTATGGCGAGATATGAGCTATCCAACAGCTCTCCCCAAATGGGCCTTGTCTCCAAAACCTCCCTTGGGCTGTTATCGGTGATCTGCTCGCCACGCTTCCGCACTTCGAGCGACTCCGATCGCCGAGCCCATTGGAGTTGATTTTTCCAAACCGGCACCGACACGTACTCGAGCATCTCTCCGTTTTGGACCCAAAGTGGTCCGCAACATAGAGATCTCGACCATTCCGGTCAATGCTGACAACCTTTATAGAAAACTCGTATTTTTCTCCAATTTTCAAATTGTCAGGAAGAAAAACCAGTGACCGGTTATAGGTCGAGGTCCGCTGTTCTGAGCTCTGATTGCCAGGCTTGACTTCAAGCACTACTCTTAGCGAATACCTAGTCACACCTTCGTTGTCTGTAGCTTTCTCAGTTTTGACGTGAGCTTCTTTCATTTCAGTAAACCACCTTTTTTTAAAAAATAGATCAAATTTCTCTAATCCCTGTTAACAACCAAAGTTGCGTCCAGGGGTTAGTGGAGAAGGGCTTTCGCCCCTTCTCCAGTCATTCAAGACAATCATAGATATATTTTCGCAGGTAAATGATTGCCGAAAAAATGGTCAAAAAGGATAAAAATGAGATCAAAAACTTGTCGGAACAAACCAAGTCCAATGCGTAGACCAATAAGCTCATAAGAAAAAGATTTACTTGTATTACAGTCATTTCAACCTCTTACTTCTCGGCAAAATTTACCAAAAGGTATTCCGAGCAGCTAAGTGGCCTTTGGTGCAAAGCACCAAAGAGATTGATGTGGGCCAATATAGGTTGTGCCCCTTCAACCAACCCAGAGCAAAAGCCGAAGCCTCAACTTTGGTTTAACCACTTAGCTAATCGTAATCTTGGGTCGCCTGGCCAGGAAGATCGTGGGGACGAGATTGTTTTAGGATCTCGAAGTGTTTGAATTTCAAACGCCATCACCACGGTCTTCCCGACCAGGTCGAAAATTCCACTTTGCCAGCTTTCCGATGAGTTTCCTCGACGTACTCGCCAACGTAGCGGAACAGGGGAGACGATGTGGGCCGTTGTCTTAACACACGGCATACGCATCATCAGCCACCCCAGTTCCGCCCCTGAGCTAACTCAGGTAGTAGATAATTCCAAATGGCTATCTTGTAGCCATCCCGATTTTAAGTTGTACTAATCTAACCTAGAAACTAAAAAAAGCCCTTTCAGAAGGCTTCAACAATCCCCTTTTGTGAGACCGTTCAGATACTTCTGATACCTGTTCAGCTTCTATAATGGTTAGTCAGGCTAGTGGGGCTCGGTGAGGAGGGGAACACCGGACCCCGCTAGCGCGACCAACTTTGTTAACGATGCAATATAGCATCTCGGAAAACTCTTGTCAATAGTCATTTTGCGTTCGTTATTTAACTATTCAAAACGACGTTGCAGAGTACCATTATTGGCAAGACTTGTCAAGGCCCTACATATGTCCAGTATGTGCAGATTACCGAAGTAATCATCTTATATTGTCTGCTCCAGCCTCCCTCCATCCTTGTGGAGCGTTTAGCGTAATCGAGAGATCTCTCCGTGAGTTCCTTGCGTCTCTTAGTCGAGATGACAATAATAAGGGGCTGAAATAAGAGCAATATGAAAACTTCTAGTCTTACGAAACTTATGCATCTGGCAGGCAAAGAAAAAAGGAGCTAAAAAGCTCCTTTAAGCCAAATTGGTGCCGAGACAATATCCTTGCCTCCGGCCAGCTTGGCTTTGGCATAAATACAAACCGCCCGCTTGTATTTAACCAAATTAAGCGGGATGTCGTCGCCAAAGAACGATCGTCCAGATTCCAAATTCTGAGACTGAATCTCAAAATCCAAATCCGCCCCCGCCCTAGACACTCCAACGAACGTGATTTGTTTAGCTGCGACTCCCTCGACTTTACAGCTAACAAAAAATGAATCGCCTCTTACTCCTAGGTCTTCGCCCATAATAGCCGTCTGACCCCCTTGCCAAGCCATAAACTTGATCGAAGCTCGCGGATCCTCGGTGGCAAAACAGCGTCGTGCTTCCATCGCCTCATAAATTGACGTTTTGAGCGGCTGTTTTAACCACAATCCCGTCAAAGTGGTGACATTTCCATAGGAGGGACCGTGCTGGTCACCGCCCATAATTGGAGCGATTCGCCAACCCTTTCTGAGCAGCTCCCGAAAACAAGCTTCGTTACTTGCCCTCAGACCTTTGGAGATATCACCCAATCCAGTATATAGCTCTGGAAAGCTATGGGCTGATAACTCACAGCCAAAAACCTGCTTGACTATGGCCTTCTTAGGTGGCGAACGAAAGTTGTCAAAAGTAGTTTCGACCAGATACAAAGAGGGATGGGCGAAGGCCGCTAGTGTCTCCGGTCGCTTCTCGACCCAACTAAGGGCCTGAGTATAGGTATCGTTGAGGCTGGGCGGATTACCGTCACCCAGGATCTTAGTCGCCGTAAAAGTATTACTGCGATAGATTAATAGATGTCCCCAACCAGGCGTATTGTAGGGCTGAAATATTTTAGTGGCGTTGTCGACGGTTGTGCCAGTTAGCTCAAAACCCCTAAAGAGATTCCATCTTAAACCAGCCATCTGACCCTGATCACGCCATTCCTGTTGAGAAAGGTGCTCACCGTGGTCGGTTAGTGCCACGATCTGCGCGGTGGTTGTTAAATTCCTTCTTACTACCTCCTCGACTGATCCAGCCTTCCCGTCAGAATTGCCAGTATGAACGTGGCAGTTCCAAGTATAGGAAGTGTATTTCTGATACATTTGGTCAATATTCGGAATTAGCTCCTGACTACCAACGCTGGCAGTTAAAAGCAGAAAAATAATGATATTTCTCAATCTCTTTACATCCTCTCGTCAAATTAAAGAGCGTTCGCCTTAGGCGAACGCTCTAGTCTATGTCAAGATTTACAGATTATCAAGCAGTAGCGACTTCTTCTTTTTCGTCTTTGTCTTCTTTTTTGGCTTCGGCCTTTTTAGCTTTTTCTTTAAGTCGCTCTTCGGCGGCCTTTTTAGCCGAGGCTGGTCGCTTGCTGTCTGGATAAGCTAAACCAACTTTTCGCCCCTGCGGTTCAATAGTAAGAATTTGAAACTTATCCTTATCGCCAACCTTAACCTTATCCTCGAGCTCCTCTTGGCTAGTCGCCTCAAACTCAGATATATGCATCAGACCAACAACGTCGGTGGCAATCTCAATAAAGGCGCCAAAAGGCGACAGACGGACAATACTACCCTCAACTTCGCTACCAATTTTAAATTCCTTAATCGCAGTTTGCCATGGATCTGGAGTTAAACGCTTAATCGAAAGCGATACTCGTCCACCATCAACGGAAATAACTTGAACCTTAACCTTATCGCCGACAGCAAACATCCGATCGAGATTATAAACTCGATCCCAAGACACTTCGGAAATATGAACCAGGCCTTCGAGCTCGCCCAAATTGACAAAGATTCCAAAATCGACGATACCGCTGACAGTTCCTTCCAGCTCCTGACCGATTGAAAGCTGACCTGCCTTTTCCTCAGCCAAAGAATCGCCAGCTGCCTTTTCGGAAAAGATGATTTTATTAGCTTTTGGATCGAAAGTAATTACCTTTACCTGCAGCTCCTTATTAAGGAGGTCCTTAAGCGAATCTTGGATTTTGTCCCGACCCCTCTTGGGGTAGTGTTGCGAAGCTAGCTGCGAAATTGGCAAAAAGCCTTCGATATTGCCATGCTGGACAACTAAGCCACCACGGTTAACATCGCGGACCCTAACGGCCAAGTTTTCTTTAGATTCGTAATGGCTGGCCAAAGAAGCAAGATGCTTTTCCTTGTCGGCTCGACGTAGCGACAAAATGACGTAACCATCGTCATTCTCCTGAACCATTACATAGGCTGAGATCTCGTCACCAACAACCAGATCCGGGGCTACCGAGGAATATTCCCGAGCTGGAATTAATCCTAGGGCAATTCCATTAATGTCGACGATAATTCTCGACCGAGAATTAGAAATAACATTACCTTTAACAGTAATGCCGTACTTAATTGGAATTAGCTGATCGCCCAAACTTTCGACGATCAATTCCATTGAGTCAAAATTCTTTTTCGACTCTTTAACTTCTTCTTTACTCATTTATTTAGTTCTCCTCTTGCCTCTTGGTAACCAAGAAAGCAGGTCGCCTAAGGCGACTGAACGGTAAGGATTATAACAAAATTAACCCCTAATAACAACTGGCCAAGTCAGCCTGCCGGCTCCCAAAGCTCGACAGGATTATCCTCTGGATCATAAATTCGGGCAAAATTGCCTACTTCGGGGCTATTCCATTCTGCCCGCTCCTCTACCTCGACACCCTTTGATTTAAGCCTAAGAATGAGGTCGCTCAGGTTCTTGACGCGAAAATTAATCATCCACTGTTTATCTTTATCAAAATAATCTGAATCACAAGAAAATGGTTCAAAAACTGTTGGACCTGCTTGCTGTTGCCAGACATAATCCTTAATTACAATACCAAGGGTTTCAATGTACCATTTCTTTAATTTTTTCGGATCTTGAGCCCGAAAAAACAAGCCGCCAATTCCATTTATATAATTCATCTATCCAGCCTAACGTTTTGCCTGGTGCCGGGAAGAGGACTCGAACCTCCACGGGATAAATCCCACAGCGACCTGAACGCTGCGCGTCTGCCAGTTCCGCCATCCCGGCTCTTCTCCTAGCTTACGAGATTACTGAAAAAAGAGGTAGTGTTGAACTCCCCAAACTCCGCAGGCGGCCACAAATCCAAATAAAGCAGGGATCATCGCGTAACGCAGATAGCGACCAAAAGTCAGCTCCTTCACCATTCCCATCGCAATTACGCCGGCGGCCGAACCAATCACAAGCAAGGAGCCTCCTGTTCCAACCGTTAAAGCCAGGAGCACCCATAAACTTGGGTCAGTTGTGTCGAGGATATCAATGGCAATCGCCGTCAAGGGAATATTGTCGAATACCGCCGAAAGCACTCCCAAGCCAATGTTGCCACCTATTATTCTGGTTAAATTAGGAGTAAGGCCATAAATACTTTCCGACAGCAATTCTAAGATTCCCAAACTATTCAAAGCACCAACAGCTAATAAGATGCCAACGAAAAACTTAAGCGAGGCAATATCAGTCCCTTTGATAAGCTTTTCGATTGAGGCGGTTAGGTGAGTTTGTTTGGGCCTAATCCGCTTAAATGAATCAACAAGAATCCAAACTATCCCCAACCCGATCAATAGACCCAAATAAGGAGGCAGGTCCATAAAAGTCATTAAAAGAGGTAAAGAAAAAGAGGCAAAAGTCGTAGTAATAATCGTCCACTCTGACTTGCCCAGCTTATTAACGATCTCTGACTTAACGTCAAAACCAGTATTTTTTATTTTAGGTGCTAAGATTGCCAAGGCAACTAAAAGCAATGTAACTGATGGCAAAAATCCCTGAATAATAATCTGCATAGCTGTAAATTTATCGGCCAGCCAAAGCATAATAGTTGTAACGTCACCAATCGGTGAAAAAGCACCGCCCGCGTTGGCAGCAATTACTAAGCCGGCAGCCACTTTAATTAGGTTTTCATCTTTAAAGAATTTACGGGAGATTTGTATGCTGACAATCGTCGCAGTCAAGTTATCGATAATACTGGAAAGGAAGAAAACCAAAATTGCCAAGGCAACAAATTGCTGACGGTCAGTAAGCCCAAGCTTAAAAAGCTTAGCTCTAATGATATCGAAGAACTGATAGTGAATTAAAATCTCAACCAAAGACATCGCTGCCAACAAAAAAATCACTAGGTCAAAAATCTCTGCACCCGAATGC
>JAGQLE010000002.1 GCA_020429585.1 Candidatus Berkelbacteria bacterium | reverse complement strand
TGGTAATATGTCGATTAACTCGAACTCACTTAGTGTGGTTGGCGGTAGTGAGGATGCGCCAGACACAGGTATTAAGCAAACCTTTGGCTTAGGTGCGATTACTAGTAACTTTAACCTTGAGTTTGATTGGATCATGCCCTCTAACGGTGAAAGTCAATGGATCCACTATGTGAATATTGGTTCGACTTCGATGTCAAACTCAAACCGCACTAGCAATGTCGGTCTAGGTATTTATTATGGCGAAAGTGGCGACTATTTCTCTCCTAACGGCACAGAAAACATCTCAAATGACTTGACCGGCAATATGGAAAACAATGTTAGCGGTGGCCCATTTACTATTAGGCTAGAAGTGGATACCGCTGCCAACGATTACGACTATTATCGCGATGGTATTTTGCGGGCGGCTGGGCAAAATTGGGTCAATAGTGGCGCTAGTATGAGCCAGATTAGAATCGCAACTGAAAAGTACAGCTCTGCTGCTTTTACATACGATAATTTAAGAATTTATCTAACGGTTGCCGCTAGTCCAACTATTGCTTCTAGTAGTGAGGAATCTCAAATTGGAACCGTTGAATCGGGTTATCCAAGCGATAATTTTTCAATGAGCGGCAATAAAGGCTTGTGGCATCTTGACGAAGCCAGCGGGACGATTACCGATAGTTCAGGCTTGGGTAATGACGGCACCTTGAGCGGCGGGAGTTACGGGGCGGCAGGGCGATTAGCGACAGCTCTTGATTTCAACGGTACTAGTGATTTCGTTGCCGTTCCTGATTCGGCCAGCCTGGATATTACAAATAACCTAACGGTTTCCTTTTGGGTTTATGCAGATACGACACCTCAGCTCTGGGATTCGCCAATTATCAAGACTACTGATGACGATTCTTGGTACGACGGTTTTGGGATGTTCTATCAGGGTGGGCAGATTAGGTTTTGGGTTGATCAGTATGATACCAATGTTGCCTCAGCTGCATTCTCGGTTGGTAGTTGGCATCATGTGGTTGGAACTTACGACGGAACTACAGTTCGTGTCTACGTTGATGGAGTTGAGGGGACGCCGGATAGTTATACTGGCTCGATTACTCCAAATAACACCTCTCTTTTTATTGGTTCGGGCGCTGATGCGAGTGGTGCCGGCTATTATTGGGATGGGAAGATTGATGAAGTAGCAGTTTTTGATCGGGCCATTGACAGTTCTGAGGTTCAAGCTCTCTATAAACGAGGGGCTTTAAACCTTAGATACCAGGTGAGATCTTGCGATGATTTAGCATGTTCGGGTGAGAGCTTTATTGGTCCAGATGGAACCGGCAGCAGTTATTATTCTGAAATAACTAATACTGCCTTAACGCCTCCGGACCAGGTTTTGACCAATGTTGCAGATAACCGCTTCTTCCAATACCAAGTTGTTTTGGAAACGCTGGACAGTGCATTATCGCCTGAGCTAAAAAGCGTAACCATTGGTTATTCTGGCGGCGGCTTCGTTGGTTTTTCGCTGAGTGGCTCCTTGGTTTCCTCGGCTTTCGATATGGGCGATGTTTCGCCGGTTCAGATAATAGAGTGGGATGAGACTATACCTAGCTGTAGTCCAAGTTGTTCAGTTCAATTTCAGCTAAGAACTGCTCCTGATGCATCTGGGTCGCCTGGAACTTGGACTAATTGGTACGGCGCAACAGGCATGGGGACATACTTTACCAGTGCTAATGGTACGCGCATCCCGGTTGAGTTAAACGGCAACCAGTGGCTCCAATATCGGGTCGAGCTGGCTGGCGACGGGGCGGAAACGCCGGTCTTGGAAGAAATTAGAACATTCTACCGATGATTAATTTAGGTCAACAGGGTTCAGGGTACAGGGGGCAGAGAAAGAATGCTGCCTACTGCCTGCGCCCTCAAAAACTGGAAAAAGGTTTTACCTTAATTGAGATGATCCTCTATGTTGGGATTGCCGCTGTTATTTTACTGGGGGTGTCGATTTTTTCTCTCCAGATGCTTCAGTCGCGGGAAAAGCAGCGGACAATTGCCGAAGTCGAACAGGCTGGTTTGGCAACAATGGAGGCAATTACCCAAACAATCCGGAACGCCGAGGCGATCACCGTTCCTGCCCAGGGTAGTAGCTCAGCGAGTTTAACTCTGGATGTTGTTGCTGCAAGTGACGACCCGACAGTTTTTGATTTATCTGGCGGTGTGATCCGTTCCAAAAAGGGCGCTAGCGCACAGGTTGATCTGACTTCGGGCAGCATTATTACGGCTAGTGGATTAACCTTTAAAAATCTTTCCCGCAACAATACGGAAGGCACAGTCAGAGTCGAATTCACTTTAACCAGAGTTAATCCGGCTAGTCGCAACGAGTTTGACTATTCAAAAACCTTTTATGGGTCGGCGTCGCTCAGGCAGTAATATATAAGTTTTGATCAAATATGACTAGATCTCTATTGCCTAAATTTAAAAATCAGCAACTTCCTGCCACGAACTAATATTGATAATCGGACTGAGTTGGTCAATATTAACTGCGACTTTACGGATTACGTCGTTGACAGTCCCAGTTGCCTCGATATCGCGATTACTGCCGCCGGAATTAGTAATCGTGTAGGTGCAAGTTCCGTTACCCAAAGTGAGGTTGCTGGTGCCAGTAGTCGCGTTATCGAGGCGGAGGCGCTGGAGTGCGTCTTCGGCACAGGCGTCAGCCAAGGCTGCTGCCTCATTAGCGTCGCTCACCGCTTGGCTTGTTTGGGTAGCACCAATACCCAAGAGAATCAATGAACTGCCGATAACAGTCCCGACAGTTACCATGATAATAACTGTCATTAAGGTTATATAGCCTGTTTGATTTGACTCTGATTGCATTAAATAATTATAGCAAGACTAGCTTTGCATTTATTTATCGACCAAATCTTATACCCACAGCTAGCCTCGACAATTTTGCTTGGCTTTGAGATATTGGTAATAGATTTTTTTCGCTTTAGTGAAACTATATTATTAAAGTCCTTGGAGGGAGAATGAAATATAAAAATCGACAGAAGGGCTTCACTCTACTTGAAGTTCTCCTGGTCGTCGGTGCGATTGCTATTTTGGCGGGAATCGTCATTTTAGCTATTAACCCCACCAAACAATTGGCCGAAACCCGTAATGCCCAGCGCCGGGTCGACGTTAATACGATTTTGAATGCTGTTTATCAATATGCCATCGACAATAATGGCAGTATTCCCTCTGGCATTACTACTACTCAAACCGAAATTTGTGTAACTGGTGGAACTTGTACGGGTCTTGTCGATCTGTCTGTGCTAACTGCTAGCTCAACTTATCTCGTTAGTATTCCTGAGGATCCAACCGGTTCAAGTACCAATGGCGCTGGTTACGAAATTGTCTCAACTGCCAATAATCGAGTTACCGTTGTTGCCCCTGATGCTGAGCAATCAGCAACAATTAGCGTTACTCGCTAAGCCAGCTTTAGTTAAAAGTTGTTTTCGTAGCCGCAGCTTTGCCTGCGGTTACGTTGTGAAAGGCTAGAGATGGAAAATCATCAATATTGTGATCACGAAAATTGCCATCAACCGACAATTCCAGGTGGGAGGCGATTGCATCGTTATCTTCATGATAACCACGCTTGGTATAAAAATTGGCACCATCATCCACTCCGAATTCATACTCATTTGGGAGCAGTTGTTTTAGCCGCTGCCTTTGCCTTGGTGGTTTTATTTTCACCCGGTTCGACTGGTTTGCAGGCCGAAGTTGGCGGTTATCCGATTTCCGGTCGGCTACTCGAGTCCTCTGGCCGGCCGGTTAATAATGGTACTCATGAGATTGAGTTTAAGCTTTACAACGTCGAGACCGGCGGTTTGGCAATTTGGACCGAGGTTCATCGAGGCGAAGACCGAATTTTAACGGCTAATGGTTACTTTACTACTGAACTGGGACGATTTACTCGTCTTGATAGTTTTGATTTAGGTGAAAATACTTATTACTTGGGCGTTGCCGTCGATGGCGAACCAGAACTTTCGCCGCGCTGGATAATCGACCAAGTGCCATTGACTCCGTTTGAGTAAGCTATGGATCAGGAGAGGGGCTTTTTCTACCTGATCGGCGAAACCGCTAAGCGGTTTTTGAGATCTAATTTACCACTTCAGGAAGATACGCTCGAAGAGCGCCGAGCGATGCTTATTAATAGTTTTTCTGTTATGGGCATTGCTTTATTTGTCGGCTTTGCTTTTATTCATTATTTGTTTGGTCAGTATTTTGTTGCAACCGTCTACGTGGTTTTCGTTGCTTCTCTGATCGGCAACCTTGTTTTTCTAAGATTTTCTAAGAAGGTCGAAGCGTCTTCCGAGCTATCTGTGGCCATGACCTTCGTGATTTTAGTCTATATCTTTATCCACGGAGGAATTTTTGAGACCGGGATTTTTTGGACTTTTAGTTTTATTCCGATCGCCTTTTTTCTCTTGGGCTTGTACCGAGGCTTAACCGTGTCGTTTATGTTTTTGCTGGTATTGTTTTTTGCCAAGCTAACCCAAGATTTCGGCTACATTAAGCTTGATTACGACTCACGGGCAATTTCTTTCTTTTTGGTTGCCCAAGGTTTCTTACTTTTCTTAATTTCCTTCTGGAGTGCAATTGCGGAAAAAGATGAATCGCTCTTGAGGGCAACAAACTTAAAACAGGGGAAGTTAAATTCGAAACTCACTACGACGGTTAATAAACTTGAAGAAAAGCAAGAAAAGCAAAAATTATTAATCGAAGCTTTTGATAAATCGATCGTTGAGGTTCAGAAGAAGAATAAGACCCTCGAAGACCAGTCGAACGAGATTCAACAGGAGAAAGCCAAAGACGAAGCTCTCCTTTCGAGCTTAGGTGAAGGAATGATGGCGACCGATCCTGATCAGAAAATTATTGTTTTTAATAGGCAGGGACAAAAAACCCTAGGCTTTAGTGCCAAGGAGGTGATTGGTAAAAAGTTTCACGAGGTCATTAAGGCTTATGACGAGAATGGCGTTCGACTGAGTCCGCAAAATCCTTGTCCCTATAATCTGGCTTTTAAAACCGGCAAGTTGGCCGTTAGGAATGATATCCAATACCGGCGTAAGGATGGAGCGTTGGTGCCAGTTGTAGTTACCGCTTCGCCGATTATTGTTGACGGCAAGAGCGAAGGCATTGTGACAGTTTTTCGAGATGTGACTCAGGAGCGGCAAATCGATCGGGCTAAAACCGAGTTCGTTTCTTTGGCCTCGCATCAGCTCCGAACGCCCCTATCGGCAGCTAATTGGTATGTTGAGATGCTTTTGTCTGGTGATGCTGGCAAAATCAATGCTGACCAAAAAGGCTATCTTAATGAAATCCATCGTGGCAACCGTCGCTTAGCCGCCTTAGTCAATTCTCTACTTAATGTTAGTCGGATCGATTTGGGTAAGTTTAAGGTCGAGCCAAAGCTACTCTCCTTAGCTAAGTTGGCCAAGGACAGTATCGGCGAAGTTAGCGGCATTGTTAAAAAGAAGAATCTTAAAGTTAAGACAGTTTTCTCTAAGTCCGTCCCACGAATTAAAGCTGATGAAAACTTATTAAGAATCATTTTTCAGAATTTGCTGAGCAACGCTGTTAAATATACTCCGGACAAAGGAGAAATATCGATCTCAGTTCGCAAGAAGGACAAAAATGCGGTCGTTAAAGTCGGTGATACTGGGATAGGTATTCCCGAAGACCAAGTGGAAAAAGTCTTCGAAAAGCTTTTCCGAGCCGACAACGTCTTAAAGACCGATACCGATGGAACCGGTCTGGGTCTTTATATTGTTAAGAGAATTCTTGATGAAAACGGCGGTAAGATTTCGGTTAAGTCTAAGATCGGCAAGGGTACGGAATTTACCGTTCTTTTGCCTCTGGCGGGAATGAAGAAAAAAGACGGTAATAACGAGTTGATTCATATGGAAGTCGACGATGAAATTGCAGCAAATTGAACATTCAACCAGGGCAGTTATCCTAATTGTCTTTATATTCTTAATTATGGCCAGTGGTTGGTTTGCAATCATTTACTATAATTACGCCGGGTCTAATATCGACCAGGTTAAGCAGATAGAGGTGCTTCAGGAAGACCTTGGTCATTTTCTGACTCTGCAATCACTGCATAAAAATTTGTATCGAGATCGGTTAGCGATTGTTAATCAAGATGGAAGCGATCCTCTATTGATCGATGACTTTGAGGCCAATTACGAAGAATATTATCAAACTATTGAGAGCCTCAAAGCTAGCGCCAGCCAGGAGACTATTGATGATCTTAACAATCTGATTAGCGCCTCTTCCAGTGTCCGCCGTCAGGATCTCGAGCAACTTACTGGATATCTTTCGTCTCAAGGCTTGGCTCACCTTGAAGAGGTTTCGTTGATTAATGTATCCGTCAGTGGCAACCAGTCATTGGCGGATCCGGTCTTACCAAATAGTGTTCAGGCTGCTAATCCTGTTGAAGATCTGAGCTCAGCGTTACCGATCGCCACCAATTCAGTCGAATTCGATAGCCTGACCCAGCTACTTGATCGAATCTACCAAAAAAGGAAATCCCAACTAACAAGTTCTTTATTCGGGATCGAGGCGTCGTCAATTAAATTACAACTTTATTCAATTCTCCCCTCAGTATTGCTAATTATAGTTTTAGTCGTCAGTTATCTGCGGGTTAAGGAAACTTATTTGCTGCCGGTTGAATCACTAACCCGAACGGCTGAAGAGTTCGGCAAGGGTAACTACCGGGCCCGGGCGACGGTTAAAGCCCGTAACGAGCTTAGTACGTTGGCTTCGACTTTTAACCACATGGCTGCCCAAGTGTCACAAAATCAGGGGCAGCTGGTTGACAGAGTTGACGAGCAAACTAAAAAATATCAGGTCGCCATTAATAGTTTGGAACAGCGGGTAGCCGAACGGACTAGCGAGCTTTCCTCGGCTAAAAAGTCGCTCGAGACTAAAGTTGTTGAGCGAACCGAAGACCTGGAAAAACAGGTTAAAAAGCTTAAGCAGTTTAATAAAATAGCGATTGGCCGCGAACTCAAAATGGTCGAACTCAAAAAAGAAAACAAGAAGCTTAAAGCCGAATTAAATGAGTTAAAGAAAAATGGATAAGTTATTTGCTGCCATTGAGGCCTTGGCCTTTAAGTTGACCGGCTTAAAGTTTGGCTCGGAGACGCCGTTAACCGATCGGCATCGTGGCAATTTAATCGGTCTTTACGGCCTGATTGGCGTGACCATTTTCTCCTTCTTTTCTATCTTTCGTTTTATTGGTGGTGACCGGGCGGGAGCGGTCGTCGATTTTTGCGGGGCAATCTGTATGTTTTCGCTCTACTCGTATCTCAAAAAAACCGGTGACGTTGAAACGACTTCGAGGATGTCGGTTTTAACCCTGGCAATAATAGTTTTGTTTTACCTGTACAATCCTTATTTGGCTGGTGGCGGAATCTTCTGGTTATTCTTGATGCCAGGTATTACGATTTTTATGACCGGTTTAAAGAGGGGGGCCAAATACATGCTTGCCCTGCTTTTGGTACTGTTGGGCGTAATTGTTCTGCAGCTATTAGACATCTTGGTTACTCCTCACGAAGATATTTTTCTGTTTGTTTTTTGGTCGGCACTATTTTTTGTTTCGGTCTTGACATTCTTCCACCAGCGCTCCCATGAGAGTCTCTTTTTGGACCGAACTAAGTACTTAAAGGTGCTCAACGAGCAGTTATTGGATAAGGTGGCCGATCTTAAAAAGTCAGAAGTTAAACAAAACCGGCTTTCTGATGAAATTGACGAAAAGGTTAGCGAGTTAACAGAAAAGAACGAGGACTTAGAGCAAACCAAAGTGGCGATGCTCAACTTGCTCGATGACAATCAGCAAGCCAAGGACGAGATCGAACAGGCGAAGATCATGGATGATGCTTTGCTGGGGAGCCTTGGTGAAGGCCTGATTGCAGTTGATGCCAGCGAAAAAATCACTGTTATTAATCAGGCGGCGGCTGAGCTGCTTGGCATTAAAGTTAATCAGTACTACGGAACAGTGATTCATGATTTGCTCGATGTGCGGGATGATAGTGGCAAAAAAGTTAAGCCTGCCCAGCGCCCAATTAGGATTGCCCTAGAGGAAGAAAAAACTGTGACTAAAACTGATTATTCGTATGTCGGGGCGGCCAAAAAAACTATTCCAGTTGCAATTACTGCTGCTCCGATTATCGATAAGCGCGGCAAACTGGGAGCAGTAATAGTCTTCCGCGATATTACTAAAGAACGCCAGATCGATCGGGCCAAAACCGAGTTTGTTTCTTTGGCTTCCCATCAGCTTAGAACGCCGCTGTCAGCCTCTAATTGGTACGTAGAGATGCTTTTGTCGGAAGATGCAGGAAATATCAATGAAGAGCAAAAAAATTACTTACAAGAGATTCACACCGGTAATCAGCGACTAGTAAAATTGGTCAATGCCTTGCTTAATGTTTCTCGCCTGGAATTGGGAACATTTATGGTTGAGCCAAGGAAAATAAGTTTATCAGCGGCAGTTAAGGAGACTATTAAGGAGATGGAGCCTCAGGCCCAACAGCGTCAAGTTTCTTTAAAAGCTAGCTTGGGTAAGGGTTTTGAGTTGATGGCTGACGACAGTTTGGTGCAGATGGTCGTTCAGAATCTTTTGAGTAACGCCATTAAATACAGTCATATCGGCGGCAAGGTCGAGGTAAAGTTTGGCGAGGAAGGCGATCAATACCAGATCATAGTTAGTGACCACGGAATTGGGATTCCTAAAAATCAAGTCAATAAAGTTTTTGACAAGCTTTTCCGAGCCGACAACGTCTTAAAGACCGATACCGATGGAACTGGCTTAGGCCTCTATATTGTAAAACAGATCCTAAATGAGACGGGCGGGAGGATCGGCGTTGAGTCGGTCTTGAACAAAGGCACTACTTTTACGGTTAGCTTGCCTAAAAGCGGCATGAAGAAGCACGCTGGTAGTCGGCGCTTAACCAATTAATTGTCCTTGAATTTTTCCAGTTCTTCCTTGAGTTCGGCCATTCTAACTTCGCGGCCGGTCATCGCTTTGTTTAATATCTCTAGTTCTTCTGTTTTTTGATTAGCTAAGTTGATCTCTTTTTTTAACTCTTCGTTTTTTTGGGTAAGTTCTCTGGAGCTGATTTCGAGCGAGCGCTCGTTTAGCTTGCGGTCGCGGTCAAAACCTAAGTAAGTCTTATTAATCGCTTCGAGTAGCTCTTTAAACTCAGCTGGAACCGGTTTTTCGCCCAAATAACGCTTAACTTGGCGGGCTAGGGTTTTGTGCATCATTTTTCTTTAAAAGTTGTAATTGTCATCGTTTGGTTATGGAGCTGGCATTGGCGCTTGGTTGGTGAGCCTGGGGAAATTTCGCCGTAGGAGTAGAAGCCAATTAAATTAGTAGTGCCGAGTTTTTCGGCGACTGCTTCAACTTCTTCTTCGATTTGATCGCCCAATACTAATTTACGACCGATGCAACTGATTAGAACTGCCAGATCAGGCTCAGATTTTCCGAGTGGTTCGGCACTCATTTCGGCGGCTTCAGCTGCGCCATCGATTAACCGTTCAAAGTTAGCTTTCATTAACTTTGCCAGGGCGCCCTCGGGCATACTGCCGGCAAAGGTCATGCTCTGCTTGTCTTCGTCAACCGCTAAAATTGTTCGAACAACTTCGTTCTCCTCGCCTTGAACCTTCAGACGGAGTGGAAAGAGCAGGCCCGAGCCAGGGAGGTTCTTTGCCTCATCGCCCAAGTACTCCTTGTAGAGCTTGAGAGCCGGTTCGTTGTCGAGCTCATACAGAATGTTGCCATCGGATTTGGTAATTGTTCGTTCTGGACCGAATGGATCCCAACCGCCCAGCGAGCCAAAGCCGATTTTAAGATCCTGGCCGTAGAATCCAATCGCGACGACTTGGTCGGCAACGGGTTCTTCGTCGAGTCCAACTAGGGTTTTTTCGAATCTGTCTCCGTCGCCAACTAAGCCGCCAGTTACCGCTACTTCTTTAGGTAGGTTCTCAACTAAGCCCTTAACTAGCGTAGTGCCATTGGTTTTTTGACCATCAGCAAAAACCATCACGTGGGCTAAACCTTCTTGTTCGAGTGATTTGGCTAGCTTCTCACCAACTTCCTCGCTTTGTTTGGGGTCGGTAATTTTTTCTTTATTAGTGGTGAGTTTGGTTTTATCGAATTTTAGAGCAGCTACAACCACTGCGCTGTCGGTAACGTTGGCTTCTGAGATCTCACCGGCGCTCGAGCAGATGACGATTTCGGCATGCGGGTAAAAGTCCTTGATTTGCTTATAAAACCCGCCACTCTCCAAGGTTTTTCGTTCGCCAAAGGCCAGAACTAGTTGGGCCGAATCTTTTAGATCATTGTTTTTTAAATCGTGCCAACTGTTTTGCCAGCGCTTAAGTTCAACTTTCATTTTCCTCCTGATTAAACTAAGAATATCAATCATTCTTATTTTAACTCAAAGTAATAAAAAAGCCCGGGTTTGTAATCCGGGCTACTTTTTTTCTCAATTAAAGAAAATCTCCACTTCTTCTTCGCCGAAACGGAGACATATGTACTTGTCTGGTTCCTCTTTAACCCTTTCGCCTTTGGTTGTGACGAAAAGGTAGCGACGAGTCGCCCAGTTGGGGCAACTTACTTCTATCTTTCGATGACCTTCCTTAATAAGCTCATCGAGTTGGTCGATATTGGCGGCTGAGATTTTTTTGGTTGCAGGGATGCCGGACTTGAGGGGAGTTGCTAAAAGGTACATTGCAACGCCCCCCAGCATGACAGATTGCCTTTAAACCTAATCTCTTTGGACGGTCCGTCGACGGAAGGTATTTCTAAGTAGGAAGGATTGTATCTTTTGATACAGTTGTAGTACTTAACAACTTCCTTCCAGAACTCATCCAACTTGGAAGTTTCTCCTCCGTAGACTAGAATTCGCTGGCTGTCTCGAAAATTTATGTTGATGAGCGAAATTAATTCGCTCGGTTGGTCTAATTGCTTTAGGTTGATTGCGCAACTTCCACAACCCCGAGTGATCATCTGCGTATATTCTCCTTGTTTTTTTGTAGTTGTTGCAGATTGGCGACCAGCTCCTTGGTTCGCCAGTCTTTCGAAAGATCGATTAACGATCCTCTCTTAAGATTCATTTTTTAACGTACTCCTTTAATTAAAATCGATGGCCGAAGCCATCAGGACCAGCTACTATAAAGAAAAAGTTAAGATTTTTCAACTGTAGATAGCTTGATTAGCGGGATTTTTTTTACATGCTAAACTAAATAAAAAGATGGAGGGGTCAAGCCCCTTTTTTAATTGATTGTCTATCAATTTAGCTATTAAATTATGAGTTTATATCGAAAATATCGACCGAAAAAGTTTAGCGAAGTGATTGGCCAGGACCATGTTAAAAAAACCCTGGTCAATGCAATTAAATTTGACGAAGTTGTTCACGGCTATCTTTTCTCTGGCTCCCGGGGAATAGGCAAGACCTCGATTGCGCGGATTTTAGCGATGGCTCTTAATTGCGAGGCCCGATCAGAAGAGGTGGAGCCTTGTGGCGAATGTCCAAGCTGCAAGGCGATTGTAAGCGGTTCTGATTTGAGCGTGGTCGAGATTGATGCCGCTTCTAACCGGGGAATAGATGAGATTAGAGCACTGCGGGAGGCGATTGCAATTGCTCCGCCGGTTGGCAAAAAGAAAGTCTATATTATTGACGAAGTCCATATGCTCACTAAGGAGGCTTTTAACGCTTTGCTTAAAACTCTCGAAGAGCCGCCGGCCCACGCTATTTTTATTTTAGCGACAACTGAAGTCGATCGGATTCCTGATACGATCATCTCTCGGATTCAACATTTTGAGTTTAAGCGGGCAACGATTGACCAGCTTAAAACTCAATTAACCGACATTGCTCAAAAAGAAAAGTTGGAATTAGAGCCGACTGCCTTAGATTTAATCATTACCCAGGCCAATGGCGGCTTTCGCGACTCATTAACAATCCTGAACCAGCTCCAGTCACTCGGAGAGACAACTATTAGTGTTAAAGTTGTGGAAACGAATTTGGGTTTGGTTTCGGCTACCGAGTTGACGGCGATTATCGATGCATCTCTTGATAGGCAAGCCGATCAGCTCAAGGAAAGATTTGAGTCTTTAAATGCCGCCGGCTACAAGCCGAGTGGCATTATCGATTCTTTAATAAATATCTTTCGTTTTGGCTTATGGCAGCTGCATGGCGTTGCTTTGCCCGAAGGCCAACCTGAATCGGTCGAAAAGACTGTTAAAAAGTTGGCTCAGCAATCTAGCAGCTACGTCGAAGCTAAGATTTTAAAACTTCTTCAGGCAAAACAGCAGTTGCGCTGGTCGCCCTTACCGATGCTACCGATTGAGTTAGCAATGTTGCCGGAGGTAGGCCAGCAGGGATCAGGGGGTAGTGAGCAGAATACAGAATCGAGAATTAAAAATAGGGAATCTCAAAAAGCTTCTTTAGGCGTGCCAGGCGAGAATAATCAGACATCGTCCTTAAATCGAAAAAGCGGAGCGACGATCGATATCGAGGATCTTAAGGTTGACGCAAAACCCGAAACCGCTACTGTGTCATCTCGACCAAGTGAGCGCATGGAGAGATCTCTCGATTCCGACCTCATCTCCACTCGAGATGACAATAAAAAACCCAAAGCCCAAAATACTAAACACGAAATTAGCGAGACTTCCCCGTCGACTGGGTCTCCTCCCAATGGCAAGGCAGCGAGTCCCTCATCGAGAGATAATCAAGAAGTTAATCACCAATCACCAATTACCAATCAAGAATTAACTCAAGCCTGGCCGGAGATAATTGCCGAGATTCGACTCGAGAATGCCTCACTCGGAGCGCTATTGAGATCGTGCTTATTGGTTGGGGCGGCTAATAATGAGTTAGTTATCCAAGTGCCTTTTAGCTTTTATGGCGACCGAATTGCTGATACTAAAAATGAGGCAATAATTAATGCTAAAGTAAAAGCTAAGCTCGGTATTTCCGGTAAGATTCGGTGCCAGCTTGCTCAGAATCAGGCACCGACCCCGCCGCCACCGCCTCCGCCAATGATCAAGGACCAGTCGGCTAACCAAGCAGTCGCCGATGAGTCAGGTCAAAAAGAAAGTGTCTTGGAGGCAGCGAAAGAGATTTTTGGCGTTAGAGCCGAGTAGTTTTTTGGAGGGATAGTATGGCCACTCAGACGGCCAAAAAACCAAAGCAAAAAGAAAAGATTAATTACGAACTGCGGATGCCGCCTCAGTCAATTGAGTCCGAAGAGTCTCTTTTAGGTGCGATTCTTTTAGATAAAGACGGCATTATTAAGATTATCGACGAAGTCCGGCCTGATGATTTTTACCGTCCTCATCATCGAGAAGTTTACGAGGCGATGTTGCGCTTGTTCGAAAAACGGATGCCACTTGATGTGGTAACGATTACTGATGAGCTCGAGCGAGTTAAAAAGCTTGAGGAGGTCGGAGGCGCCAGTTTCATCGCGACGTTAACAAGTAGAACTCCAAGCGCTGCCCATATCGCTCACTATGCCCGGATCATTAAAGAAAAAGGTTTGCTGCGCCGCCTCATTAGTGCGGCCGCCAATATTACTGAGCTCGGCTATCAGGAAGATCGGCCGGTTGACGAGTTGCTGGATGAATCGGAAAAGATTATGTTTCAGGTGGCAGCTGATACGGTTGGGGCCCAGTTTGAGGCAGTCAAAAGTATCCTCGTGCGGTCGTTTGAACGTATTGAGGAGTTGCATAGCAACAAAGGCCAAACTCGGGGAGTGGCAACTGGTTTTCGCGACTTGGACAATCTTTTGTCTGGTTTTCAGGAGTCGGACCTGATCATTATTGCTGCTCGCCCTTCCATGGGTAAAACCTCTTTTGCCCTAAACATTGCCCATTATGCCGCGGTTAAAAATAAAGTACCGGTTGGTTTCTTTTCGCTCGAGCAATCCAAAGACCAGATTATTGACCGCTTGGTTTCCGGCCAAGCGGGGGTTGATTCGTGGAAGCTTAGAACTGGTAATTTGGGTAATGCCGATTTCGAAAAGCTCAATCATGCGATGGGAACATTGGCCGACGCCACCTTTTTCGTTGACGATACGCCCAACATGACAGTAATGGAGATGCGGGCTAAAGCCCGCCGCCTTCAGGCCGAGCATGGTTTGGGGATGATTCTGGTCGACTATCTGCAGTTGATGCAAGGCCGTCAAAGCAAGGATGCTAACCGAGTTCAGGAGATTGGCGATATCTCGCGCGGCCTTAAAGGTTTGGCTCGGGAGTTAAAGGTACCCGTTGTCGCTTTGTCGCAGTTGTCTCGAGCCGTTGAGTCGCGGCCGGTTAAGATTCCTCAGTTAGCCGACTTACGCGATTCCGGTTCGATCGAGCAGGATGCCGATGTCGTAATGTTTATTTATCGCGAGGATTACTATAATCCCGAAACAGATAAGAAAAACATTGCCCAAATCTTAGTTAAAAAACATCGTAACGGTCCGATCGGTGATATCGACTTGTTCTTTATTCCCGAGCAAACGAAATTCCGCACCATCGACCGCCGACATACGGAGAGTTAAGTAATTTAAGATATTATTTATTTTAAGTGTTATTCTGAGCGAATCCGCTATTCGTCAACTGACGAAGGCGGAGGAGTCGAAGAATCTCAGGGATCCTTCACTGCGTTCAGGATAACAAAATCAATCACAACCATGGATAAAACAGCAACAAAAACAATCCCGCCAATTTTAGCCGAGCTTAATCCGCAACAACAGAAAGCGGCGCAGATTATTGACGGGCCAGTTCTTATTTTAGCCGGTGCCGGTTCGGGTAAAACCAAAACTTTAACCCACCGGATTGCTTATTTGGTTTCAAAAGGTGTAAAGCCGTGGAATATTTTATCGGTCACTTTTACTAATAAAGCAGCGGGCGAGATGCGTGAACGCTTAATGAAGTTAATGAGCGAGCAGTTTCCTGTGAGTCGTGACCCGAACGAGCGCGATCTGGGCAACTTGCCGAGCTTTTCTTTTCCTTGGTTAGGAACTTTTCACTCGGTTTGCGTCCGGATCTTGCGCCGCGAGATCGGCCACTTAGGTTACGAGCCGAACTTTACGATTTATGACTCGGCTGACTCCTTGAGTTTGGTTAAATCAGTGATGACTGATTTGGGGATGGATCCTAAGCAGTTTAATCCGCGCAATGTCCGTAATTTTATTAGTGGAGCTAAAAACGAGTTAATGGGGCCAGATCAGTATGCTGCCCAAGCCGAAGGTTATTTTGTCGAGATGGTGGCTAAGGTGTATCCGGAATACCAGAAGGGCCTAAAAGCAGCTAATGCCTTGGATTTCGACGATCTTTTAACTTTAACCGTTGAGCTTTTTAAAACTAAGCCCGAGATTCTCAAGGATTATCAAGGCCGCTTTAAACATATTTTAATTGATGAGTATCAGGATACTAACCAAGCTCAATACCTTTTGGTTAAATTGTTGGCTGCTCATGGCAACATTTGCGTGGTTGGTGATGACTACCAGGCGATTTATGGTTGGCGGGGAGCTAACTTTAAAAATATTTTAAACTTCGAAAAAGATTGGCCCGAGGCTCAAGTAATCAAACTCGAACAAAATTACCGCTCAACCCAAACAATCCTCGATGCCTCCGATGCATTAATCAAAAATAATTACCAGCGGACCGATAAAACCTTATGGACCGACAAAGGTACTGGAGCACCGGTTACGATTTACGAGGCCCTGGATGGCGGTGACGAAGCCGACTTTATTATTACTGAGATCGAAAGTTTGCGTCGGATGGAGTTTCCGAGTCTTAATCAGTTTGCAATTTTGTACCGCACCAACGCCCAATCCCGTTTACTCGAAGAAAGTTTTTTAAAACGGGAGATGCCTTACCGGTTGGTTGGAGCAGTCCAGTTCTATCAGCGCAAAGAAATCAAAGATATGTTGGCATATTTACGGGTGGTTGCTAATCAAAACGATCTAATTGCCTTTACCCGAGCCGCCGCCGCTCCGAGCAGAGGGATTGGTAAAAAGACTCTCGAGTTGGTGAGGGTTGAGGGTTTAGTTAAGGCCGCCGAAAAGAACAAGAAGGTGAATGCTTTTTGGGTCTTGCTTCAGGGTTTTAAAAAATACGCTACTGAAAATTCGGTTAATGATCTGATCGAGCATATCGCTAACTTTTCCGGTTACCGCGACTATTTGCTTGATGGCACCGAGGAGGGTGAGCAGCGTTGGGAAAACGTTAAAGAGCTTAAATCAGTTGGCGAGAGCTACGATTCGCTCGATTCGTTTTTAGAGATGACGAGTTTAATTTCCGATGTCGATAATTATGACCCTAGCCATGAGGCCGTAACTTTAATGACGATGCACAATGCCAAGGGTTTAGAGTTCCCAGTTGTTTTTATTGTTGGCCTCGAAGAAGGGATCTTTCCGCACTCTAGATCGCTCACCGACCCCGCTCAGATGGAGGAGGAGCGCCGCTTATGTTATGTCGGGATGACTAGGGCTAAAGATCGTTTATACATGCTCCACGCCAATTCTCGTCTGCTTTACGGCGGCATTCAAGCGAATTTAGCCTCGCGCTTTTTGGGCGAAGTGCCAAGTGAGCTAGTCGACAAAATATAATTCAGTGGGCAGTTTGTCATTTCGACCAAGCGACGAAGGAGCGCGTGGAGAAATCTTACAATAATTGCGAGAATGACTGCTCTAGGTCATTTTGAGTGGAGAAATCGAGACTCTCAGACAAGCTCAGGGCAGGGATCTCTCCACTCGCTACTCGCTCGGTCGAGATGACAAAATAAAGTGGAGAAGTCGGTCGCGATGACTAAAATGTGTCATTTCGAGCGGACCCGTTATTTGCCAACTGACGCAAAATATGTCATTTCGAGCTTGTCGAGAAATCTTACTACTGGCCGGAATCGAAACAGCTTTAGGTCGGTAACTTTACGCTAGAGTTTTCTACTTTTAGATTTAATCAAAGTAGAGTAGACTTTTATTTAGATTTAAAGGAGGGAGTACTTGCTCGAAAAAACTTGGTCGCCTCTGGTGCGGCTAAAAAGTTTTTTAGCTAAGCTGGCACTGTTTTTTGTTGTTGCCAGCATTATTTCTCCGGCTGCTTCGGCAGTTGATATTAATATTGACGGTTCGGTGCCGGACGACGCGGGTCCTGGCTTGGCAATTATTACCTCGCATACAAATGGTGCCAGTTATACTCAGACAACTTTGCCAACGATTGTAACTGGCGATGCAGCCGATGATGCGGCCGGTTTGGGCTTGGCTGCTAACTCGACGAGCTTTACTCTATTGCGAGTGAGTGATGGTCTGTATTGGAATGGTGCGGCTTGGGCAGCTGGTCCTACCCATTTAGGGACAACTCACCCAGCCACTAATGTTGATACGGTCGCCAATTGGAGCGATGCGGTTACCTTGCCCGTCTTTAATGCTGGTAACTACACTTTGGCCGCTCGGGCAACCGACAAGGCTGGCAATATTTTAGATGGCCCGCCAGTAACCTTTACGGTTGTGGCGACAGTTGTGCCGCCACCGGTCATTACCTCACCGACTGAAGGGGAGAATCTTTTTGATAACACGCCGATTATAAAAGGCACTGGTATCCCTGGGGCGACTGTAACAGTGACCATTACTAATACTGGCGATGTTTATCCGGGCATTACGGTATTGCCGGATGGAACTTGGTCGGTTCAAACTACCAGTCCATTACCCGACGGTCCTAACAACGCTAGCGCTGCGCAGGAAGTTGGCGGCATTACCAGTTTGCCCGATGACGTTAACTTTACAATCGGTTTGCCGCCGCCGACAATTACTTCGCCGACGACCGGCCAGGTTTTAACTGACACTACACCACCGATTACCGGTACTGGCATTCCTGGAGCTGAGATCGAAGTAACGATCGTTAAAACTGGAGAGATTTTAACGACGACCGTTTTGCCCGACGGTTCCTGGTCGGTCCAGCCGACAATCGCTTTACCCGAGGGTCCAAATGAGGCAACTGCCATTCAGAAGCTTAACGACTTAGTGAGTGGGCCGGTTACAGTTGAGTTTAGTATCGAGTTGCCTTTAACCGGTAACATCATCACTAAGATTCCTGGTTCTAACCAGGCCAATAACTTTTTGGCTGTTTTATTAGCGATTGGCACGTTGGTTTTAGCGGCTTTGCCTGCGCTTTTGTCTTTGCCAGTCGGATTGCCAGTATCGCTGCCACTTTTTAATCTTTTTGCCATCTTTATCGGCTGGCTAAAAAAACGCCGTCGCTACGGCATAGTTTATGATTCTGTCACTCGTGAAGGGGTTGAGGGAGCAACCGTTCGGCTTTTTGCTGAGGGTGGCAATGATTTTGAGCTAGGTAAATTAATTGAATCACGAAAAACCGATGAGAAGGGTAGTTACACCTTTAATGTTCAAGAGGGAGTTTATCGGCTTGAGGTGATTATGTCTGATTTCCATTTCCCGTCGAACCGAGCATCGGTTGATTACCGAGGTGAACTAGTAAAATCGGACGAAGGCCTATTGCACCCAGATATTCCGATCGATAATCTTGTTCCGAGCGCTAATCGCAAACTTATTAACTTTAGGGTGTTGGGTGAGCGGATCCAGCAATTACGTCTACCCTTGATGATCACTGGTACGATTTTGGCTATTGCTTACCTTATAGATAGAGCTGCCGTGATCGACTTTATAATTATCGGTCTTTACATAGTATTGTGGACGCTCGAGATTGTCACTTGGTTAGGTGCTCGTAATGTTGCTTACGTTTACACCGACAAAGGACCGGCACCGCTGGTAATATTGCGTTTGCATGATGAAACCGGCCGACTTAAGACAACGCGGGTTACTAACCTTCGCGGCCAATACTCGATCTTTACTTCGACCGGCAAGTTTTTGTTAGACGCGCTCAAGACTAGCTTTGACCCGCAATCTAACGAGATCACGATGGGTGCGCCCGGAATTTTACCAAAGAGAATTCGCCTTAATCAATTGCCGCCTGAAATGAGGGAGGACCACGCAGGACACAACCATCAAAGTCCAAAAACAGAGCCTAATTCAGAAGATAAAAATGAAACGCCAGAGGCAGATTCGGAGACTCAAAGTAGTTAAGCTGTTTTTATTGCTGTTGACAGGTTTTAATTATTAGCCTAGAATTCCCAACAGATATGAAAAATTCAACTAAAACGACCTAATCGACGCTGGTAGCCGCTTGTATTTGCACCGCGTTGCGGTGTTTTTTAGTACCTTGTCTTCTCTGGTAGAGAACATCCCCAGAGCAGACAAGCTCGCAACTTGAAAAGTGAATATGATTTTGGCAATTACCGAGTAAGTAATTAAAAATGGATTGCCTCAGATTAGATACTTTGCAAGTAAACTATTCTGCGGTTTTCCGAATGTATTAAGGGCACATGGTGGATGCCTTGGGAGAAGAAGCCGATGAAGGACGTAGTGAGCTGCGATAAGCTTCGGGAAGGTGCTGAGCAACCGTCGATCCGAAGATCTCCGAATGGGGAAACCCTGCAATGTGAAGCATTGTAAACATTAAGAGTGCCCTGCCACTCTCTAACTCGCCGCCCATTATTATTGATTAATGGTTAGCGGTATTAAGTAGTTACCGAGTGTGGTTGGTCACTCTTAATGTTGGGAACCTGGGGAACTGAAACATCTTAGTACCCAGAGGAAAAGAAAACAATAATTGCTGTTTAGCAATGCAAGTTCGTTTTGCTCGTGCATTTGAATTAGCGTTATTACTAACGGCTAATTTATTAGCGGCGAGCAATCTACGCTAAAGCATTTGTGCGAAGCGAAGCGAGTTTGTGTGATTTCGTGAGTAGCGGCGAGCGAAAGCGAACCAGTCTTTCTGTGCGTAGTGGAAAATTAGATAGCTAAATGAACCTGGAATGGACGACCATAGAGGGTGAGAGTCCCGTAAGCGAAATTTATTTTTTTAACCGTACAGTCATGTCGATATTATTATGTCGAGGTGAAGTAGGTCGAGACACGTGAAATCTCGATTGAATACCGGTGGATCATCATCGAAGACTAAATACTTCTTCTCACCGATAGTGAACAAGTACCGTGAGGGAAAGGTGAAAAGTACCCCTAGCCGGGGAGTGAAATAGTACCTGAAACCGTGTGCTTACAAGGAGTCGGAGCCCCTTTATGGGGTGACGGCGTGCCTTTTGAAGAATGAGCCTGCGAGT
>JAGQLE010000042.1 GCA_020429585.1 Candidatus Berkelbacteria bacterium | reverse complement strand
CTTCCATAATACCTGGGCCACCACCGGTGACTACAGCAAAGCCGGCTGCGCCGAGGCGGCTGGCCAGATCACGGGCCAAAAAATAGTACTTATCGGTTTGAGGAGTGCGGGCCGAACCAAAGAAAGTGACGCTCTTTTCGAACTGGCTGACAAAGTCAAAGCCGTCAACGAATTCGGCCATAATCCGAAAAATCCGCCAATTCGGATCGTGTTTCCAATCAAAAAGTTGCTCAGTTGGTTTCATCTAAAATTCCTGAGTAAATAATCACCTTTAAATTATACTATACTGCTAATCTAATCCTTAACCACTTATTGGTTGGTGAGCTCGAAATTTGGTATTTAGTTTGGGAAGGGATAAGAGCCGGATCAAGCCTATTCAAGTTTAATTTGCCATTTGTCCAACTAAGCTCGATTGGCTTGTCAACTGCAATGATGATTTCGCCTAAGTTGGCTTGGAGCTGGCTGTTGCCGAAGTTTTCCTCAATGGAAAAATCTGGCGAGCTTAAAATTAGCTTGCCTCTTTTAGTTTCGTATTGAGGATTAAGGTCATTTAGCCGTGTTGCAATTAAACTCTCTTTAATGTGCAAGTCTCTACGGCGGCCTGTTTTCGGATCAGTTCGGTTCCAGTCGTGGATCCGATAAGTTGTGTTGGAATTTTGTTGGATTTCCAAGATAAAACAACCGGCATCAATCGCGTGGAGGCGGCCGGAAGGCAGGTAAACTAATTTACCTGGCGTTGCGTCGAGTTGGCCTAGGAAAGGCTCGATTGTTCCGTTTACAGCGTAATGCTCAAACTCTTGGACAGTCAGTTTTTTGGAAAATCCGGCAAAAATTTTGGAGCCAGAGTTAGTTTCAGGCAAAAAATACCAGCATTCATTTTTCGATTCGCCTTTTAATCGATCGGCAACTTGTTTGGGCGGATGTACTTGGAGAGACAGTCTTTGTTGAGCATCGAGAATTTTTATAAGCACTGGGAACTTTTTTGTGTTAAATCCCAAGATCTCTTTGGCGTGTCTCTCAATTAGCCAGCGCAGACTCTTTCCCTGATGTTGGCCATTGCGGATCACAGATACCCGATCGTCTTCTGGACGGTCGCTTATTAACCAAGCCTCGGCAATCGGTTCGCCAATAGGTGCTTGATAGCTGAGCTTGCGTAATCTTTGACCGCCCCAGAGGTAATTTTGGGTTAGGTTTTGCTCAAATAAAAACGGATAAAACATATTATTAAGTTAAGCGATTTATTGACATAAATAAAAGCCCACTCTTTTAAGTGGGCTGTGCGAAGTCGAAATTATTCTCGATCGATAATCCTGTTTAAGACTTGATCGAAGGTGGGGAGATCCCGAGGGATCCACCCCTTCATTTTTTCGAATTCGTGGTCGTCGTCGTAGCTAGAGGAGACTTTCATCTTGAATGTTCCTTCTAAGCTGCGCGACGTTTTCGATAACCGGCGCTCGATTTGGTTTGACCTGGGTGCCGGTGCGGGCTTTGTTGGTTGTGTTGGCCGTTTTTCGGCCTTGAGTCTTTTTGTGCCTCTGTGTTTTTTGCTGTGGATTTTTCAAGTAAATTCCACCTTTCCTCAATTAAACAAAAACAAATCCCGAGGGATTCGCTTTTGTTTTGTGAGGTTAGTTTAGCAGCTTGGAAAAAAAATGCTAGTTGTCGTTTGAGTTACCGTGTCCAGAGTTGTCGCTGTCATCTTCCTCGTCATCATTACCCGAGCCGGAATTATCATCTTCGTCATCATCGTCATCCTCATCATTATCTAGTCCGTCGTTGTCGTCGTTGCCGTCTTGGTCATCGCTAATCCCGTCGTTGTCATCATCACTGTCAACACTGTCATCTTGGCCGTCGTTGTCATCATCACTGTCATCCGAATTTTTAATGCCGTCGTCGTCAAAGTCGTCATCGCCTATTTTTATTTCGTCCTCGCCCTGGTTTTTAGTTCGGGTGATTTCGCCAGTTATAGCATTGATATCGACGCGGCTTTCATCGGTAAAGCGAACGCTAAAAATCAAGGCTCCATGCTCGTTTTCTAGCTCGACCTTTTCTACTTGGGAGTTGGGGAATTTGGCCTGGGCAATCGCGATAGCTTGTTCAAAAGTGATATTGGTAGAGAAGTCAGTAGGAATTTCACCTTCTCTTGTTTCTGTCGACTGTTCCTGCTTGATTAGCTCACCAGTATTGGCGTCAAAGATATAAACCAAACCTGTTTTAGTCGTTACCTTATAGACATCAACTCCATCTTCCGTTGCAAATTCAACGCCAGCGAAGATAGCGGTTGCATCTTGTTGGGCAGCCAGAGTTAGAATTTCATCGATGCTTTTGATCTCGGTGGATTGAGGCGTTAATGAAGTTTCAGTTGCACTTGAGCTAGTGGTTTGCTGCTGTTGGGTTGAGGTATCGTCTTTCTGAAACGCTTGCCAGAGTAGCCAACCGAGGCCAACTATAATAATTGCACCAATAAACCAAGCCATTGGGTTTATGGATTTTTTGGGCGATTTAAGATCTTCCATTTTCCTCCCTTAGTATTTTTGTAATTATGAAGGATATTTTTTTATATAGCAAATAATAGAAAGCAATATTCTGGAATTAACCGAGAGATCTGTTAGAATCAGACCTGTTATTCCGGGATCGTCTAATGGCAGGACGCCTGACTCTG
>JAGQLE010000041.1 GCA_020429585.1 Candidatus Berkelbacteria bacterium | reverse complement strand
CATTGTTAACAACCATCAGGGTGAGTTAAGATTAGATTCACGAGCGAAAAAGGGAACAAGGTTAGTCGTAGCATTGCCGATTGCCGGTCCCAAGAGTGCAAAGTATGAAAGAAGTCGAAGTCAAAAAAACAATCACCGATAGTAAGATCATCCAGATCATTACGGTTATCGTTGCAATTATCACTTTATTGTCGCCATTAGATATTGTTCCGGACTTAGTGCCGATTGCAGGTTTCTTGGATGATGCAATCGCTTTTCTTTATCTGGTTGTCCAGCTAATCCGCCAGTTTTCCAAAAAATAAGTAACTCTCATCTTATTTTAATCTTGGCTTGTTAAATTATATTTGCTCTAAGTTGAGCTAGCCTCGTTGCCTTACCCTCCTGGCAACGAGGTTTTGTTATTTGAGATCGTTGACGATTTGTTCAAGAATAGCAGAGCGATTTGGTAGTTCTAGAACTTCTTTTTTACTAAAATACCTGAGTGAATCAGCTTCTGATTGGAGTCGTGGTTGCGGTTGGCCTTCGATCAGATCTGCTTTAAACCAGCTAAAATTATAACTTTGACCGTTTTGATTAAATTCAGTTGAACCCATTTGGGTTTTAATTTCAACGTCAATTCCCAGCTCTTCAAACATTTGTCGGGCAGCGCCAATGTCAGCAGGTTCGTCTTGGTCAAGACGACCGCCTGGCAACTCCCATTCATCGTTGGCTTGACGATGGATAAGAAGTAGCCGTCCTTGGTCGTCGGTAATAATGCAGCCTGCTAAATTGATTCGTTTCATACTTAGATACTAGATAACTTTTTAAGCTGATTCAACTCTAGACCACTGACCTTCCTTTAGAAAAATCATTGGTTTTTTGGTTACAAGTGATATTTCCTGATTATTAAGATGAACGTATCCCTCTAAAGACTTAATATATGATTTGGCCAGCCAGGCGTTTTGACTAATTTTTTCAGGATCACTAGCCGATCTTTTAGGGTGAATCTCCTTTAGATCTAACAAAAACCGCTCGTTATGTTGGTCGTCGAGGAGATAGGCGTCCAGAATCCCAGTAAGTTGGAAACTGTTAAGTTTTAAATAGTGATTAACCGATTCAAATTCTTGAGCCGAGTTGATAACTGCCATTAAAGCTCGTTGATTGATGTCCCAGACCATCACGTCTGGCCGATAGCAAAAGTTACCCTCAGCTCCATACTTAAAGGAGGAACCAAGCTCTTTTTCATAAATGCTAAGCCCTGAGTTAAGAGCATCAATTAGGTCGATTGTTTTGCCGAGGCGACCAACCAGTGAACGTCGGCCATTGGCTGGAAAAATGTCGAATATTATTGGCGCAGTTTTTTCGACGACAGCTGGAGGTGCCTTGGCCAGCTTTCGAAAAAAATTATATTTTTCGTCAAGCTCGTCCTGCAGGGTTTTAGTGCCAGCGGATTTTTCGATCAATCCTGGTTCGCCGGCATCATGAATCTCTAGGTAAAATCTAACTTGCTCAAGCCTTTTCCGATCTAACTGCAGGTGATGGTTGCGCAGGGCGCGGATCTTTTGCTCGATCGGTAAGAGTTGATCGGCGATTTTTAAACAGTCCAGTACATGTTCGCTAACAGTACCACCGCCATGCGGCCAGTTATCTAAGCCAGGTGCCATATTGATACGGGCATCGTTCCAGCGAGTTGTAGTTTGCCCTTCCTCGCCATGAATAACTTCGTCTATAAAACGATCAATTTCCGGGGATCTGATTTCGTTTTCGTTCATAGATGGATATTACGAAAAGTAGAGGGAAGTTTTTATCCACAAACATTTAGAGGTTATTGCGGCTTTAAGAAATGGCTAGGATCAAATACAGGCCGAAAAAAGTTAGTAACGCATAGCCCGAGTATCTGTTAATTGGTTTTTGCTTAGCGACGATATAGACTAACACCATGCCCACTAACAAGGTGAAAAGGTCAAAAAATAGGTCCCTGTCGATGTTAAAGCCTGCAAAGCTGGCGCCTATTCCTAGTGCAAAGAGCAGATCAAAAACAGTACTGCCAATAACATTGCCCACCGCCAATTCTGCCGAGCTGTTTTTAAGAGCAACGAGCGAAGTTGCCAGCTCGGGTAGACTGGTACCAATTCCGACAATCACAATTCCGACGATGGTTTGGCTGATTCCTAAGTGTTCTGCTAGCAATAGTGAGTTATGAAGGGTTGTATCGGCTGAGTAGGCTAGGGCAAAAAAACCGGCGATAATTGAGGTTATTGACCACCATAGGTTGAGTTTTTTACGCTTTTTATGACCGTGGGAGTTTTCTTCTCTTAAGATAGATAGTAGGTAAGCTACATAAACAAGGATCAGGGCCCAGCCTTCGGTTTGGCTTAGTATGCCGTCTTGCGAGAGCAGGAGAACAAGCCCTGTCGCGATAACGAGCATGACAATATCTCTCGAAGAGACATGCTTGGGAATTTTCAGTGATTTACTTATGATTATGATTAATCCGAGAATTAGAATTGCTTGGGCAACAGAGCTACCAATAATGTTGCCGACTGCAAATCCGGAGGTTTCAAGCCCATTCAGTCGGTCGATGCCAGCATTGAGGCTTACAAATAACTCAGGTAGGTCAGTACCTAAGGCCACAACTGTTAGGCCAATAAAGAGAGGGGAGAGACGAAAAAAGCTGGCGATATTTCGTGCGCCAACGATAACTAATTCCGAACTAAACCAAAGCCCGATTAGTCCTAATATAAGATAGAATATTTCCAGGCGCCCTCCTAGGCTGTTATTCGATTGTAGTAAGGATTAATTTTTGCTACAATCCCCACGTCTTTAAGTTTTAAAGTCCTGGGCCGAAATAGCTCAGTGGCAGAGCAACGGTTTTGTAAACCGTAG
>JAGQLE010000040.1 GCA_020429585.1 Candidatus Berkelbacteria bacterium | reverse complement strand
CTACGTTTTCGTACAAAGTACGATGGATTCTTCGAGTTCCAGGTAAGTTACCTTCTACTTTGTAGTTGCTATCTGGATCAAAGTTGTCCAGGCTACCCTCCATACCTTTTTAGAACGAGACCCTCCTCGTTTACATAAGTATATATTAAAAAGCACCTCGGTGGAGGTGCTTTATTGGGGATTAGTCTTAAGCGCTTTAAATATTAGCTCTTCGTGCTTATCGAGCCGCTCTGTTTCGGCGATTGAGCGCTTTTCTAGGGCATCGAATCGGGCATTGACTTCGGCTCTAAAATCCTTAAGCTCCTGTGAGTTATTTTCGATTGCTTGAGAATTATTTTTAATTGCCTCAGAGTTTTTCCTAATTACTTCAGAGTTTCTTTGGATTGCTAAGTTATTTTCCTCTAGAACTTCTTTTATTTCTAAAAAGTTCTTTTGGATCATTGTTGCTAATTCATCATTATTCATACTTTTACTTTATCAGGATGTAATCGAACTTAGCATCAGCTGGAGCCGGAACAGAAAACTCAACTGTAAAGCCATCTTCGCGCTTTTCTGTTACAGCTAAATCAGTTAGCCAATTTGGAGTAATAGAAACTGCGTAATCTACTGTATCTAGCTCAAGATCCTCTACGTCAACCTTTATCTCATCTAACTCTACTTCTAAATCAAAGCCGCGAACATTCTTTGATCCTAAAATTGCTCCTTCTACCGCCAAATCATTAGCAACTTGGATACTCTCCACCTTTAAGCTACTAGCGAACTCAACAGAACCAGCTACCTTCAAAGCTCCTCCAATGGTAACGTCCTGCTCAACAGCTAACTTTTGAGCCTTAACGGAGTTGAATTCGGGATCAATATCAAGCTCAGAATTAGCTTGGTCTACTTCGATACTGCCTATTTCTTTAGTCAGCTCCTGTACTGCCAACCAAAGAGCCATCGTCATTTCTTGACCGTTAATCTGCTTATCCGAACCACGTTCGAAAATAGTATGGAAATCTTCAGCAATCAAACCGATCTTGTCCTTACAGCCGGCCCGGTCACAATACTGATCCTTAAAGTCGTAAGTATAAACCGGAACATTGGAAATCTTGTCGAGGATATTGGCACCGGATACTAGGTTAAAGTTTTCCTTAAGAGCCCGGGCAGAAGAAATTGTAAAACTCGCCTCACCAGCGTCAATCTCCGAATACGTACCCGTATCACACCCTGTACCAGAACCACCTAAAATTAAATCGTGATCCGGATCTGTACAACCGCCCTGAGCCAAGTTGCCAGTTTCGTCAATTGCAAATCCCGTATTGGTAACTCCCGATCCGTAACTGTTTGAAGTACCAAATAAGATTACACTACCGGCGTTAGTAAACTGTGCAGCAATTTTTGCATTAGCTATTCCACCAGCGGCATAAGACTCCCCAAAGGAAATCTCTGCCAAGCTATTAACGGCATTATTGGTACCTCGCAGATGTAAATTACCATAACCCGTACCGGTAAATGTAGTGCCGACATTGTCGTGAACTTCCAGAGCAGTATTTGGAGAAGGCGTAGCAACTCCGATAAAGCCATCATCAGTAATTGCTAAACGAGTAGTTAGTGAGTTTAGTGTTGACCCAGAAGCACCAGGAGCAGCCGTTTGAAATAGAATGTCGCCTCCCGCACCAGCACCCGTTCCCCTGCCTCCGGCCAAAATCAAGTCTGTAGAAGACGCATCCGTTCCTGAACTACCACTGGCATTGATCGAAACAGCCGTCAAGGGCGTTGAGCTAGTGACGCCCTCTCCAAGATAAACACTATTAATTTCAGCGGTTTCGCTGCCAATCACAAATTGATTAGTGGCAGTTGTCGCTGCACCCCTACCCAGAGCAATCGAGGAAGAAAATTGACTATCTGCAGTTTCGCCAATCGCAATACTGTAAGCGGCCGACGCATTAGCTGATCTACCTAGAGAAACACTATAGTCGCCCGTTGCGTTTGATGATCCACCAATGGATATTGAGTAAGTACTTGTAGCATCAGCATTGTTTCCAATTGCAATGGCGAAAGTATTTGTAGCGTCGGCGTAGGCACCTAGAGCTGTGCTACCCAAAAAGGTTGCATTTGAGTTAGCTCCAAAAGCGGCTGCTGTGGAACCTGCTGTCGCATTATTACCAAAAGCCGACCCAATAATTGCATTAGCTGTAGCGGCAGCGCCCACGGCAGTGGCGTTTGTTGCAGTGGCCGCAGCGTTTATTCCAACGGCAGTGGCGTTTGTTGCAGTACCCGTATTTGTTCCTGCGCCAAATCTTTCTGATCCACTACCAGATCCTGGAATAGAGATATGTCCAGAACCAGAAGTGCCGATTGTCAGAGTGTCGGTTGATGAATTGTAAGTAAAACTACTTTCGCCTGTGACGGTACTAGATCCATTCCAATAAGTTACCTGACCAGATGAGCCCGAGCCCGTAATTCCACCACCGACTTGCTGCCAGCCTCCCTCATACACATACAAGGAGTTACCGGTTGAATCCCAAGTAATTGGAATCCTGCCGCCGGTAATAGTTGGTGTACCAGTAGGGATGCCTGGAATTGACGGGAAACTCAGAAAGCCATTGGTCGCCGATGTTGCTAATGCGCCAGTCCCAACATATACGTTGCCATTATCATCAATAGTTAGCCTGGTCGTTAAAGAGTTAAGAGCTGAACCACTTACTCCCGGAGCAGCCGTCTGGAATAAAATGTCGCCACCGGCGGCTGAACCGGTACCTTTACCGCCAGCAATGGTAAAACTTGCGCCGGAGTTATTAAGACCAGAGCCGCCCGTAGCATTAAATCTAATACTTGACGGAGTTACGCCAGTTACTCCAGATCCAAAGTAAGCCTCGTCAATCGGCTGTCCCGAGACACTTCCGACAACCAATTGATTTGCTGCAGTGGTGGTTGCGCCGGTACCAATCGCAATCGAATAGTTAAAGGCCGCGTTAGCAGTTTGACCGATTGCGATTGCCCGAAGAGCCGAGGCTGTTGTCTGATCACCGAGCGCTAAAGCCGCCTCACCACTTGCAGTACTATCGTAACCCAGGGCATTAGCATTGTAATTAGAGGCTAATGCGGATACACCGATTGCATTCGAACGTGTAAAGGGAGTTGTAACTGAGGCACCTTGGCCAATGGCAATTGTATCACCGGCACTCACAGACGAATCATTGCCAATTGCAAGGGATCCTGAAGCCGATGCGCCGGCATTAGAGTTGTGACCAATTGCTACTGAGTTAGAGCCGGCAGCGGTTGCGCTAACGCCCAAGGCAACCGTTTCCAAACCGGAGGCTGTTGCAGACGGCCCAATTTGCTGACTATCTGTTCCTGAACCAGGTACTGATAGATGCCCACTACCACCTTGACCTATCTGAAGAGTGCCGTCAGTTCCAAAATTGACAATGTCAGTAGAGGCAAGCACTACTTGAAGATTTCCCTGTTGAGAACCTGCTGTCTCCTCTATGCTAATTTTCCATTCTCTAGCCGTGGTAGTCTCTGCTGCCTTAGAGACCACATGAAGAGAGGATGGCCCAACATATAGATCTCTAAACCGGAAGGAATTCGAACCAAGATCATATGTATCATCAGCGCCCGGGATAATTCCTGCCGAGGAAACTGTAACAATACCAGAACCGCCAAAAGAATCTGAGTCATATACCGTTAAGCTTCCTTCGATCGCTAAATTAGCGCTTCCCGAAGTGGGATTTTCGAAACTCCAAACATCATCAAGTATATTAGTATTGTTACTTGTAAAGCTAATGGTGTTAGATTGAGCAGTCCACTCGAACTCATTAGAACTGTTTAGTGTTAATCCAATATTGGCTGTATCTCCCGCATTTCTCCAAAGAATTTGACTAGTATTAGGCAGTCGCACCCCACCGGCGGTTGCCGGCGTAGCTCCAAAAGAGTTACTTTCATGAACGACCAAGCTACCTTCGGCTACAATGTTCATTAAGCTACCAGTCGGATTCTCGAACCGCCACTGTTCCTCAGCCGCTGTATTGGTAGAGCTTACAAAGGTAGTAATTAAACCACCGTTAGCAACTGCGTCGAACTGGAATCGGTCCGAACTATCAAGAGAAATACCGCTATTAGTTGCACTGCCCGCCCTACGCCAATTTACATCTGTATTGTTGGGGAGTCTTAAAAGACCAGCTGAAGCAGGAGTGGAACTAAAGCCATCAGAACCATAAGCAACCAGAGCTCCTTCGGCTACAACGTTCATTAAGCTACTAGTCGGATTCTCGAACCGCCACTGTTCCTCAGCCGCTGTATTGGTAGAGCTTACAAAGGTAGTAATTAAACCGCCAACCGCATTTGCATCGTATTCCCATTTATCCGATGAATTAAAGTTTATTGCTCGATCAGCGCTATTGACACCATTGCGCCATGAAACATCGGAACCAACTGGTAATCTTACTCCGCCAGACGTTGCCACATTGCCGCCAAAAGCATTGCTTGAATGAGCAATTAAGGCACCCTCGGCTACAACATTCATCAGTCCCGAAACGTTAATATTTTCGAATCGCCACTGCTCCTCTGTAGCCGAATTATTGTTAGAAACAAAGGTTGTAATAAAGGTCGAAGTTTGGTCGAACTCCCATTTATCGGCACTACTTACCGTTAGCCCAAAATTGGCAGTATTGCCAGCGTTTCTCCAGGCAATATCATCTGCATTACCCAACCTAACTGATCCAGCACTTGCTAAATTAGTAGCAAATCCATTGGAGTCATGTACCAATAATGAGCCTTCAATAACTAAATTGGCTAATCCAGCATCGCCGTTTTCTATCCTGACGTTTCTGGCACCGACACCGCCAGAATCAAACCGAAGATCGATATCTGTTGCTGCGGTATTTCCAAATTCAATTTCATCGTCTGAATTAAGAGTAATCACGTTGATATTACCTGTATTGGCGGAATTTCGGGCAGAGAGTGCCTGGTTGTTGGGGATATTTATTATTGCTGCCGTATCAGTGGAAGTATTAGTGCCCAGACTCAATCTTTCCTGGGTATTATTCCAGAGAAAATTAGCAGTCCCGGTAACTGTATCTGTTCCATTCCAATACGTTACTTGACCGGCAGTTCCTGAGCCAAAGGTAAAGCTACCGGTAGTTGTTGTTAACGATTCCCAAGTACCACCAAGACGACCCTCAAAGTCCGTACCGGTAAAACGAATCGTACCTTCAGCTGTGCTAGTCGCTGTACCAATTTTAAGAGCGCCAGCTACTTCCAGGTCTTCGGTTGGGTTTGTGACACCTATACCAACGTCGCCGCCGCTATCAATCGTAAATACTTCGGTTCCTTGAGTAGTTTCATTGACGTGACCAGAATAGAAGCGGTAATTACCACCAACACCAGTAAATAAATCAAAGTCATTGGCTGATATTCCTAAACCGGCTCTAAAGTTAGTACCGTTATCAAACAGTCTGATCTTATTAGCTGTTGTATTACCAGAGTTATCTGCGACATTATCAAAAATTAACACTCCCTCTGTAGGTGAGGCACTGCTTAAACCTGCATTGTCGCCGATCCGTAAGTCACCCGTTCTAACACTGATGTCACCACTATTATCGATCCTAAATCTTTCCGTAGCACTGTAGGCGGCACCTACGGTTAAGCCACTGTCAGCATAGACCCTAAAGCCAGTATTGCTTCCTGCCACATTAGCGCCAAAAAGTATTGCATCCGTTGCCTTGGCAATAAAATTAGTGCCATTGAAAGATACGCCGCCAGTAACTACGCCTTGGTCATCAAGAGTACTAATTAGATAGCCCCCTGCGTCCGTGGCTGTATCGCCAAATCTGATTTGGGTGTTATTTGCAGTAATATCAAGCGGATAATTAGGAGACGGCGTACCAATACCTAAACGGTCATTGGCTGAATTCCAGAAAAGATTATTTTCACCGGTAATTGATGAGGTTCCGTTCCAAAATGTAACTTGACCAACTGAACCAGATCCCGTTAGGCCACCGCTAGAGATTGTGTGCCAGGAGCCGCCTTCGTAAACGTATAAAGCGTCACCGGTCGCATCCCAAGTGATTGGTACTCGACCGGTAAAGCCAGTAGGAGTACCCGAGGGCGCACCTGAAGTTTGTGGAAAATATAAGAAACCATCGGTTGCCGAGGTTCCTAGGGCAGCGGTACCAATTATTATATTGCCAACATCATCAACGGTTAATCTTGTTGCTAGTGAATTTAAAGTTGACCCACTCGTACTTGGAGAAGCAGTCTGGAATAGGAGGTCTCCGCCTGCCGCCGCCCCCGTTCCCCTGCCTGCTGCCAAGGCCAAGTTAAAACCTGCGTTATCGGCACCTAGTCCACCTGTAGCATTAACAGTAGATGTAGTTGCAGCAACTCCACTCTGCTTGCCTCGACCGAAGTAAAGGTTATTTAAAATTTGACTATCTCCACCAAAAACAATATCCCCTGCAGTAGTCGCCGAGGCTTGGTAGCCAATTGCGACGCCTTCGCCCGTAACACTGGAGCTAGTGCCTAATGCAATTCCCCTACCAGAAGAAACAGTTGCTCCATTACCAACTGCAATTGATTCGGTGGTTGAAGCGTTGGCAACAGCACCAATTGCGATAGAGTTTGAACCAGTAGCTTGAGTGTTTGTGCCAATGGCGATCGAGCCAGTATTAGTTGCATCTGGGTTATTACCTATTGAGACAGAATTAGCCCCAGAAGCGATTGCCAAATTACCAATCCCGATCGAGCTGGATCCGCTACCAGGGATTAGGACGCTTCCAGTGTCTGTAGAGTCGCCAATTGTGACATTATTTACAACTCCACTATGGACTAATTTTACAAGATCCGTGCCGGAGAGATTTAGATTGATTCCACTTAGCGATGCCACCTCTAAGATGTTTGTCGCGGTGTCGTAACTTAAGGTGCCCTCATCTAAAGTAGAGGTTCCAATATGTAAAGTAGAAGACCCCAGGTAGATATCTTGCCAGCGCAACGAGTCAGATCCTAGATTATATGTGTCATTGGTCTCGGGTCCAATACTTCCCTGAATACCCAGGGCAAAACTTGGGGTCGCTACACCAATACCGACATTACCGTCTTTTAATACTAAGTTATTAGCATTCCAGGCAGTATCAGTGGCATTTGGAGTTACAAACCTTGTTCCATTTCTAAAAATTACTTCGCTGCCGTCGCCAGTAAAAGAGCCATTGACATTAATTGAAGGGTCGTAGTTAAAGGATATAGTAACTGCACCGTCATCAACATTGTAAGTAGAACTTGTTGAGCCAATCATTAAGGCCTTCCAAGCCGATGAGTAACCCCAATAAGTAGGCGTGATAGCGTTGCGATACGAACCTGTAGTTGTAAATCCTATAGAACCGTTGACCTCGAGTGGGTAATTAGGACTAGTAGTTCTTATGCCGAGCTCTTTACTAGAGTTATCCCACCAAAAGTCATTATCTCCTCCAACAGTCATCGAACCCGTCCAAAAAGTTGCTTGACCGGCAGAGCCAGAGCCACTAATACCAGATCCTGCGCCACCAATGGGCTGCCAACCCCCGTCATACAAATAAAGAGTGTCGCCCGTTGAATCCCAAGTTACAGGGTATCTGCCTGTATAGGCAGTTGGCGTACCAGTTGGAGCACCGGCATTACCAGGAGTGTAAAAGAATCCATCAGTCGCCGAAGTCGACAGGGCAGCTGTACCGACAACCACATTGCCATTGTCGTCAATTGTTAATCGAGTAGTCAATGGATTCAGCGTTGTGCCAGTAGTCCCAGATGAAGCAGTCTGAAAGATTAAATCACCGCCAGCTCCAGTGCCAGTTCCACGACCACCTGCTAAAACCAAATCCGTAGCAGAAATGTCAGTTCCGGAGCCACCGGTTGCATTTAATACTGCTGTAGTGCCTGGTGCAATACTTGTAACACCCTCGCCTAGGTAAGTATTGATGACCGGCGTTGTATTTGAGCCAATTGCAAATTGATTAGCAGCTAACGTTGTTGCGCCACGCCCCAAGGCGATTGAACTTGTAACAGCAACTGTAGAGTTACCGATGGCGATTGCATCAGTGCCCTGGGCGTCAGCAACCGAACCCAAAGCAATTCCCGTACTTACAGACGTTGCCTGACTACCAATAGCGGAGCCAGTACTTACAGAAGTAGCATTTAATCCTATTGCTGCTCCATCAGCAGCACTTGCCCCATTGCCGATTGCTCCACCTCTATTAGTTATGCTTGCATTTAATCCTATTGCTGCTCCGCCAGTTGTCGCTGAAGAGCCACTACCTATTGCCACCCCCTGATTAGTAGAACTACTACCAGAGCCAATAGCGATACTATTGGTTAGAGTAGAAGTAGCGTTGACTCCAAGGGCAATGCCTGAGGCTCCAGACGTAGAGGCGCTATTGCCAATTGAAATAGCGTTAGAGGATAACGCATCCGTAGATGACGAGTTTCCTATCGCAACTCCATTAACGCCGCCAGCAGAAGAACTAGTCCCTATTGCTACTGAGTTTGACCCCGCAGATGCTGCACCGCTACCAATCCTGGTTGAATCAGTACCGCCACCTGGAATAACAACCACTCCATCGCTACTAATCAACAATTCATTATTAGCTGTGTCGTAGGTAATAGTTCCTTCATCTGAGATCGAAGTACCAATATGAAGGGTTCCGGGACCAAGGTAGAGATCTTGCCAGCGCAACGAGTCAGATCCTAGATTATAAGTATCGTTAGTCGTCGCCAAAACGTCTCCCTGAATTTTAATACCTTTATCCGTATACCGGCGAACAGTGCCCGTTTCTGTACCAGATCCATCAATAGTTGAAGCAACGATATTTAAAGTTCCAGATGCGCCTATATCCCAAGAAGTAGATGATTTTATTCGCTGAACTGTAGCATCGACAGTTCCACCAGTTACTCTAATACCCGTAACCGTTGACCCATTAATATATTGACCACTCAATTGCATTCTTCCGCCAGAGACGAGAACTGATTCAGATGAGCCCGGCAGTGGACTAAGATCCCTAAAGGTAATTAAAGATTCGCCTGCGGTTTGATTGATCAAAGTTCCAGCACCTGCCGCAGTGGTTATTACGCCCAATTCCAAAAAGGTTGTACCTGTCGTCGTTAGACTGACAGCGGTTCCAGAAAGAGGCGTAACGTAGGCTAACTCTACCCCGACAGGTGATGCTGTGCCCGAAATCGACAATGAACCTACAAGAGTAGCTGCTCTTCCTATTAAGCCGATACCTCCATTGGTAATCGAGATGTTCTCGGTATAAACTCCACCGTCGACAATATCTATTCTAACCGGACTTGAAGCGCTTGGAGACAATGCGTTAGCCGCAGACATAGCAGCAGCAATAGTTAAGAATGCCTCATCTGGGTTTTTTCCCGAGTTTGAATCAGAACCGTACTTTCCGACAAAAAAGTGTCTATCTCGGTCAGGAGACGCGCCAATTAATTGCCAACCAGCGTTGTAGGCATAGTAGTTATCGTTAGCTGTATCATAAACAAATGGTACTCTTCCGGTGAAGGTTGTCGGCGTACCAGTTGGCACCCCTCCAGTTGATGGATGATAAAAGAAACCATCGGTAGCACCAGTAGCCAGAGCTCCCTGACCAGCAACAATATTTCCACCATCATCTCCAATTAGAATATCGCCTTTAGTCGCATCAGAAGTCGATCTCAAAGTTAGATCATCGCCAGATCCTGTTCCACCGTAAGCAATTTGACCACCGACTTGACCATTCAAAATCAAAAAATCAGTAGAAGACAAACCGTCCAGAGAATCTGAATTAAATGCATATGGCGCGGCCCCAAGGCGGATACGGGGAGTCATCTCGCCGTCGCTAGCCACCTCCACGCCTAAATAGTATTCATCCTGATTAAAATCGATACCGCCTAAAGAAGTTAGCGAACCTAGATTTACATTAAAAATACCATCGACAGTTGAAATGTTATTAGCGCCGGTATGGCTTTCGGTCCAAACCGCACTACCGGCTGTATCCACAGTATAAAGCCTAAAGACAATGTCGTAGCTAGAATCCGCGACCACTGTGCCATCGGGATTAGTAAGTCTTCCCTGAAAAGGAAATAGCTGAGCAATTCCAGCTGCCGCCTGAATATTGGATTTTTCTGTAACTACTGCTCCGATGATTACCGAACCGATAATTGTTGCAGCCGTAACTAGAACATGAACAGGTACACGCAAAGCACTCTGGTGCCAGCTGCGATACCAGTTTACATTTTCAAATAGCTTTTTATGCAGCCTGCGCGTACCAGGAATATAAGCTTTAACCAGCTTATCCCAAGATTCGTCCAAATTCCCTCCAACAGATGAGTTAAATTATAAAGGATATTGGATCTTTTAACAGGGGATAAGTTAAGATTATTTCGTTAAAAAATTAATTAATTTACCCGGAACGTAAATAGCCTTTGGCGCGGTACCTTCTAAAAACTTTGCCACATTCTCAACGGCCTTGGCACGCTCTTCCACTAAAGACTGTTCTAAATCTTTTAGTAAAGTGACTTTACCGCGAAATTTACCATCAACCTGAATAATAACAGTGACCTCTGTTTCCTCGCTTAGTTCTGCCACTGGCCATTCCACGTCGTCCAAGTATCCAATATTACCCGTTCGCTCCCATAGCTCTTGAGCTAAATGAGGGGCAAATGGAGCTAGAATTTTGAGATATCGAGCAAATAATTCAGCCGATATACTTGTTTGCTCTTGAAGCTTATTGGCTGCGATCATCATCGCACTGATACAGGTGTTGAAGCGAAAATTTTCTATATCAGCAGTTACTTTTTCGATCGTCTGTTCGACTACCTTTACTACCTGCGGGTCATCCTCAAAATCCTTTAACTTTGTAGATAAATTCCAAACGCGATCTAGCCATCGACGCACTCCTACTAGAGCTTTGGGATCCCATTGAACACTTTCCTCAAACGGGCCCATAAACATTTCGTAGATTCGCAGACTATCGGCGCCAAACTCAGCGACGATTTCATCTGGGTTTACAACGTTGCCACGGGACTTGCTCATTTTCTGACCGTCTTCAGCCCTAATTAGGCCAACGTTGACCAATTTTCTAAAGGGTTCCCTAACTCCCAATCCAACAATATCGTCCAAGGCTTTGGTAATAAAACGAGCGTATAAAAGATGCAAAACTGCATGTTCTGCTCCTCCAACATAGAGATCGACAGGCATCCACTTTTTTAAATGCTTGGCGCCACATATTTCACTTTCGTTATTAGTATCCAGATATCTAATGAAATACCAACTTGAATCAACAAAAGTATCAAGAGTGTCTACCTCGCGACGAGCGACTCCGCCACAAGCCAAGCATTTTACATTATGAAAGGTCTCAGAATCGTTAAGGGGTGATTCGCCAGTCGGCTTAAAGTCTACGTCGTCAGGAAGCTGGACAGGTAAATCCTTGTCTTCAACACCCCGAACTCCACATTTTTCACAGTAAATAACAGGAATAGGTGGACCCCAATAACGCTGACGCGACACAAGCCAATCGCGAAGACGATAATTAACCTCTTCCTTGCCAATTCCTGCATTGGTAATATTTAGAAGCACTGTTTTTAGATCAGTTTCTGAGTGAAGGTTGTTCCAGCTGCCAGAATTAATTAAACGACCGTGACCAGTGTAGAGGGCAGGAGGTTTATTATTTTCTTGATTGTAAGATCCTTCGACTGCGCCCAGGATGACATTCTTATTCTCGGATTCTGAATCTGATTCCGAAATAACGTCTGAATCATTAGGATCCTCAATTACTGAGATTATCGGCAACTTGTATTTTTGAGCAAAATCCCAATCGCGCTCGTCGTGGGCTGGCACCGCCATAATCGCCCCAGTTCCGTAACCCATTAAAACGTAATCTGCTACCCAGATTGGAATTTTTTTATTAGTCAAAGGATGAATTGCCTCGAACCCCGTATCAACTCCAGTTTTTTCCTTTGCTGCCTGACGATCTAACTCTGATTTTGCTTTGGCTTGCTCAATATAATCCAGAACCTCGCTGCTTAGCTTAGCCGAATGAATCTTAAGAAAAGGATGCTCGGGAGAAATAACCAAATAGGTTGCACCAAAAAGAGTGTCCGGACGAGTTGTAAATATTTCTATCTTTGAAGTTGACTCATTAACATCAAAATTAACCGAGGCGCCACTACTTTTACCAATCCAATTTTTTTGCATTGCCTTAATAGAGTCAGGCCAATCTAGATCATCCAGACCTTCGAGAAGCTCCTCGGCATAATCAGTAATCTTTAAAAACCACTGCTTAAGATTTTTTTGAACCACCTTACTACTACATCTATCGCAGAGACCTTCTTTAACTTGCTCATTGGCTAAAACAGTTTGGCAACCGGGACACCAGTTAACAGGCGCCTCTTTTTGGTAAGCCAAACCCTTCTCGAAAAGCCTAAGAAAAATCCATTGAGTCCACTTATAGTAACTCGGATCTGAAGTTGATATCTCCCGACTCCAGTCATAAGAGAGGCCAATTGATTTTAGCTGTTGGCGAAAGTTATCGATTGCTTTTTTGGTTGTCTGAGCTGGATGAACTCCAGTTTTAATGGCATAATTTTCGGCTGGCAAGCCAAATGAATCCCAGCCCATTGGCATTAAAACTTGAAAGCCCCTAGAACGCTTGTAGCGGGCCCAAATATCGTTGGCTGTGTATCCTTTTGGATGGCCGATGTGCAAGCCATCACCCGAAGGATAAGGAAACATGCCTAAGCTATAGAACTTTTCCTCGATAGCATCTGGAGTTCTATAGATTTGATCATCTTCCCACCTCTTTTGCCATTTTTTTTCGATGTCCTGGTGGTTGTAGCTCATTACTTAACTTCTTCTTGCTCAACTTTCTTTTCTAATAACTCAATATTAGGAGGCGGCTCAATTACTATTTGCTCGCCATGGGCGGTAATACCTATCTCGGTGTCTGGTGGCACATCAGCGGCAAGTAGGATCATCGCTAGTGGATCCAAAATTTCCTTCTGCACCACTCGCTTTAGGGGTCGGGCGCCAAAGGCTGGATCATAACCCTTTTTAGCCAATAGCGCTCTAGATTTTTTATCGAAGACCAAATTAATTTGCCGCTGTTTTTTAATCCGTTTTGCCACACGCTCAAGCTGGATTTCGACAATTTCACCGATTTGATCTTTAGTCAAGGCTCTAAAGATAATTAGCTCATCAACTCGATTAATAAACTCCGGCTTAAAGAATTTAGCCAACTCGGCATTAATTCGCTCGCCCATTTGCTCTTCGTCACTTTTTACATTCTCCTGCGTTTGATAGCCGATTACACTCGACTGCCGATTATTAGCAAAATCTTGGATAATATTGCTCCCAATATTGCTCGTCATGACAATAATGGTGTTTTTAAAATTGACAACCCGGCCCTTAGCATCGGTTAAGCGCCCATCATCAAGGATTTGAAGCATAATATTAAAAACATCGGGATGAGCCTTTTCGATTTCGTCAAAGAGAATTACAGAGTAAGGCCGTCGTCTGATCTGCTCTGTTAACTGCCCAGCTTCTTCGAAGCCAACGTATCCGGGAGGAGCGCCAATTAATTTGGAAGTAGCGTGTTTTTCCATAAACTCACTCATG
>JAGQLE010000039.1 GCA_020429585.1 Candidatus Berkelbacteria bacterium | reverse complement strand
AAAAGCGGCTTAAGCCGCTTTTTTTTGTATTGTTTAAAAGTTTGAGTTATTCGCGAGAGGCGATAAAGCAATCTCGACACAAAACATCATCCGATGTTGGTTTGAATGGTACTTGTCCTGGCTTGTCGCATTTTTTACAAACAATGTCGAACATTTCCTTGGGACCATTTGACATTGGTCGACCTTGGCCGCCTTGGTCGCGCATCTGCTTGCGCTTGGTACGACAGTCTCGACAACGCGATGGGGCACTTAAGCCTTTTTCAGCGTAAAAGTCTTGTTCGCCTTTTGTCCAGACAAATTCTTGCTGGCAATCTCGGCAGGTAATATTTTTATCTTCAGAGTTAGTCATTTTTTCTCCAACTTATATAGTGGATAATCTTACAGGTAATTGGTTATTTAGTCAATAACCTCATACCAATTTAATACCAATTTAGCTTAATCTAGTTGATAGAATAAAATTATGAATATTCCTTTAACTGGCTCGGTGCTATTGATTGGCTCTAAGTCAATCATTGATGAAAAGCTCGAAAAGCTGCTGGCGGAACGTAAGATCGATAAAGTAGATCTGTACTGTTTGGAAAATCCTAAAATAGAAGAGCTACGCTACTCTTTAGATCGAGTTCAGCTTAAGCCCTATCAATCCAAGTTCAGCTGTTTAATTTTGCCTAATATTGAACAGTGGCGGGTTGAACTGATAAATTGCATTCTTAAGACTCTTGAAGAGCCACCAAAACACTTATTAATCATCTTGACTGCCCAAGATGAGTCGTCGATTTTAGATACCGTCCTTTCGAGAACTACTAAGGTTTATATCGGTCGTGAGCAAACAGACGTAGTTAGCCTTTTGAATTTAGATTCCGACTTACCCAGTCAGTTTGATCAGATAAAAAAAGTAACTGAGGAAAATTCAGCAAGCGAAGTTTTAACTTCTATCCTCGGAGACTCGACACCATCCCAACAATATTTTATTCTCAACCTGCTAAGACAGATTGGTAATGCGCCGGTCAATAAAAAGTTAGTCTTAGAATCAAGCTGTCTTGAATTGCTAGCCTTGGAGGGAGAAAGAGATACTATTTTATGATTCCAGAAATCATTCTAGTTATTTCGATAATTGGAATCTTTGTTATTATCGTTCGAAAATTACCCGATGCGCTAAAAAACGAATCGGCAGAATTAAAGCCTCAAAAGGCGGCCAGTTTTTGGCGCAATCCTTTTAAAACTAATAAAAAAGTTGCTGCTGCGGAAGAACAGGAAGCTGTTAGTCTACCTAAAACTAATCAGGAGCAGCGCCAAGAGTTATTATCCGATCAAGTTTTTCTTACAGAAGGTGATCAGTATTTGCATGCTGGTAAACTCAAGGAAGCGGAGAGAGCCTTTTTGCGTGGGGTGGCAAAGAATCCCAAGAATCCCAAATTATACAATCGTTTAGGCGCAATATATCTTAAGCAAGATAGCTATCGAGACGCGTTAGAGGCTTTCGAGGCAGCTCGGGATTTTGATTCCAGTAAGGCCTCGCGCCACTATAATGTTGCGTTGGCAGCCTGGCATCTCAAGCATCGTTCAAAGGCGAGGAAAGCGATTTCTCAGGCGATTCTTCTTGAGCCAAACTCAGCCAGATATCTCGAACTCAAAGAGCGCATTGAAAATGGCTGATGAAATTACTGCTAATTGAGGACGAAGCTAGTTTAGCTAAGTCGCTGATCAAGGGGCTCAAGGAAGAGGGGTTCGTTGTCGATTGGTCTCCAGTTGGAAAAAAAGGGTTATTTATGGCTAAAACCCAACCCTATGACCTCTTGGTTTTGGATTGGATGCTACCCGACATTACCGGACTCGAGATTATTCAGGAGCTCAGGCAGGAGCAGTCTAAGCTGCCAATTCTAATTTTAACTGCCAAAGAAGAGCTTGAGTTTAAGATCGAAGGCTTGGAAGCTGGAGCTGACGATTATTTAACTAAGCCTTTTGATTTCAACGAGCTTATTGCCAGGATTAGAGCCATACTAAGAAGACCAATAAACTACAGGGAAGAGATTATTAGGATTGGAGAACTAAGTCTTAATCTGACTACAAAGGAAGTAAAAGTGGCTGGAATTGAACTCAAACTGTCTCCAAAAGAATATAGCTTATTAGAGGTTTTGGCTCGCCACCCCAACCAAGTTTTGTCACGCGATCAATTACTGGAACAGGCCTGGGATCATAATTACGAAGGTTTTTCTAATGTTGTTGATGTTTATATACGATACCTTCGTAACAAGCTTAAATTATTAGGACAACCAAAAATCGCGACCGTCCGTGGTTTTGGATATAAGTTGGATTTAGAGCGATGATTTTTAGCTCAGCTCGCTTGCGTTTGACTGCTTGGTACTTGCTGATCATTGGATCAGTGATTATTGCCTTTTCCGTTTCTTTATTTTTTGTTAGTCGCAATAGCATTAACCGTTCCCATCAAAAACAGATTGCTATTTTGCGCGATAGAGGCCCAGATTTTGAGGAAATTAGAGTTAACCAAGAAGCAATCGACACAGAACTAGCAGAACTCTTCCATCAATTACTCGTTATCGACTTGGCTTTGATTAGTATTGCCGGTGTCCTGAGTTTTATTCTGGCAACCCAAACATTGGAACCAATCCGTTCTAGCTTGGAGCGGCAACGGCAATTTGTTAGTAATGCTTCTCATGAGTTAAAGACTCCTTTAGCCACTCTCCAGGCTGAAATCGATATAACTCTAAGGAGAGATCGATCCAAATCAGAATATGTTAAGACCTTAAGATATTTAAGAAAAGAGGTAGTGCGCCTGACCAAGCTTTCCAAAAACTTATTGATTCTGGCTGGTTCCAACGAAAAAATAATTCAGCCTGAACAAATAGAACTGACTGAGTTGATTAAAGAGTCTCTCAGCGCATTTAAAAACAGACTCGATCACAATAGACTTAAGTTAAATCTGGAGCAGGTTAAGATTAGGGGTGATCGAATTCAGCTTAGACAGATGGTTGATATCTTTATCGACAATGCCATTAAGTACAGCCCCAAGGGGGGAGTGATTTCAATTACGGTCGATTCACGAGGCCGGACGGCTAATTTGATTTTTTTTAATGCTGGAAAAAGAATAGCTAAAAAAGATCAAGATCATATTTTTAAGAGATTCTTTAGGGGGAGCTCAGGGGTTAAAGCTGTAAAAGGCGTTGGTTTGGGTTTGGCCATTGCTCAAACCATTGTTAAC
>JAGQLE010000038.1 GCA_020429585.1 Candidatus Berkelbacteria bacterium | reverse complement strand
CGCCAGTAATCGATGGGTAAATTTTGATCCTTTTCGTATTCCCATCCGAAGATTTGGCTATAGAATCCTGCTAGTTGTTCGGGATTGTCGGCCTGGATTTCAAAATATTGGATTGTGTTTACACTTGCCATCTTATCCTTTCTAAGTCTTTCTAATAAGATAGGTTATACTTGATTAAGACTCAAGGAGGGAATTCTGGATTCTTTGGGAATTTCGCTTACTCACATTTTGCCTTGGTGGTATACGTCAGTGGCAGCCATAATTTATAAAAACCAGCGCCTGGCCTTTTTGACAATCGTTGATTATTTTTCGTTTCGGATTCTTTTTAAAACTTTGTTTCAACCCTGGAAGCGCGATCAAATTTCGACTGATAATTTAAGTCTGCAGGATAGATTTCAGGTTTGGACAATGAACGGGGTAGCGCGGTTGATCGGTTTTGCAGTCCGGAGCGCGGCTATCGCTGTCGGCCTAGCTGGTTTGGTATTACTATTGGTTCTTTTTGGTTTAATGTGGGCGACCTGGTTAACTGCTCCGGTGTTGGCCGTTTATTTTATCATCGCCGGCCTAATAAGTATCTTTGGCGGTGGACGATGATTAGGCTCGAGGGTTCGCGGGGCTTAAAACTGCTCCAGGCGACCCGCGCCCATAATAATCCAACTCGCCGAGTCTTTCGCTGGTTTATTTTTGTCTTGGGGAGTTTGGCGCTGGGATTCTGGTTAGTTAGTCTTTTTGCTGCTGTTAACAATTTTATTCTAGGCATCGCTCAGATAACGATTGGTATAGCGATTTTGGTTTTGATGAACGAGCTACATTTTAGCGGTCATGTTGAGCGGGTTTTACCCAAAATAGGCTTAGTCGAAAAAGCCAATGAGCCGAATTGGCTCCAGAATACCAATTTGGCCGACTATGTATCGGTTGAGCTAGCTAATGTTTTGGCGAGATCTGCTAATCAAAATAACTTTGACTTTCAGGCCTTTTTTAAAGTTTTGTTAACCGAAAAGACAACGAGCCTAATTTTATCGCGGGCAGGGTTGGCGGGTAAGTTAATAGAAGACATTGAAGTAACTGCGGCACCGGCGGTGGAGTTACCAGTTGCCGAAGTTGAACCGCTACTAGCTTATGCGGCGGTGATTGCCGCTGAAGGGCAGTACCAACAAATTCATCTCAGTCATGTTTTATTGGCTCTACTTGAGCACAATCAGGCGTTTGCCAACTTGATATTTAGCTACAAAGTGGAACGAGAGGATTTAGAAGCCTCAATTGAATGGTATTTAACCAATAAACGTCGGGCTTATCGCAAGTTTTTTTGGGAAAAGGGCAAAGTGGGTATGTACGGAATCGGGCGGGACTGGGCGTCCGGTTATACGCCGACCTTGTCACAGTTTGCCCGCGATGTTGGTCGTTATTTGGGCGATCCGAGTCTACAAGTAAAGATCGGCGGTTACCAGAATGCGGTTGACCAAATAGAAGCAGCGGTCTCCTCGACTCGCAAGGCGAATGTTTTGTTGGTTGGCGAACCTGGGATCGGTAAAAAAACGATCATCAACGGTTTTGCCGCCAGGATCGCTTCGGGCGATGTGCCGAGAAGTTTGGCAGATAAGCATGTGATGGAGCTTGATACAGGTCGGCTGCTGGCCGGTTTGAATGACCGGGGTGAGCTGGAGGCGAGACTGATTAAGGTTTTGAATGACGCTACTCGAGCCGGTAACATTATTTTGTTCGTCAATAATTTTCAGACCTTGCTTTCGGGTGAGGAAGGTAAGGTTGGAAGTATCAACGCTGCTGAGATTTTGCTGCCTTATCTAGATACACCCAACTTGCAGATTATCGCCGGAACTACGCCAGCCGACTATCATGCGATTATTGCTCGTCAGTCAGCAGTGGCCGGTCAGTTTAACCGGATTGATCTCGAAGAACCTTCCTCTGATGAGACTAAAATAATCCTTAGAGACGTTGCTTTGCATTTGGAGGCAAAATTAGGCGTTTTTATTTCAACCAAGATCTTAAGAACTACGGTTGAGGATTCGAGCCGCTATTTGGCTAAATTGCCGCGGCCAGAGAATGCGATCAGAGTTTTGGAATCCGCATCGACTATTGCTAGTCAGGATAATAAGGTTGTCGAAATAAAAGACGTTAAGGCGGCGATAACCCAACTTTCCAAAGTGCCAGTCGGCGATGTTGAGCAAACCGAAAAAGAAAAACTCGTTAATCTAGAAGAGATATTACACCAACGGGTTATTGGTCAGGACGAGGCTGTAACAGCGGTGGCTCAAGCGTTACGTCGGGCAAGAAGCGGTTTGAGCTCGGGCAAGCGGCCGATCGGCAGTTTTATGTTTTTGGGGCCGACTGGTGTTGGCAAAACCGAAACCGCTAAGGCGCTGGCAGAAAACTATTTCGGTAGCGAAAAGGCAATGATCCGTTTGGATATGAGCGAATACCAATCTCCCGCTTCTTTAGCTCAGCTCATCGGTTCTTCGACCGAAGCTCAGGAGAGTGGCGCTGGCCAGCTAACCTCGGCGGTCCGGGATACACCATTTAGTCTGGTCTTATTAGACGAAATCGAAAAGGCTCACTCGGACATTTTAAATATCTTCTTGCAGATTTTAGATGAAGGGCAAGTTAAGGACGGCTTGGGACGAGTCGTTGATTTTACCAATACGATAATCATTGCCACTTCTAACGCTGGTTCGGAGCTAATCCGACAGGCAGTCCAGGCTAAGCAGTCGAACGAAGAGCTCAAGAAAAAGTTATTAGATTATGTTCAGTCGCAAGGGTTGTTTAGGCCGGAGTTTTTAAATCGTTTTGATGCAATTGTGTCCTACAAACCGCTAACGGAGGAGCAGCTCTTAAAGATCGTTGATTTGCAGTTGGGCGGTCTAAACAAGCGACTGAAGGAAGAAGGCATAACTGTTGTCTTGAATGAGACAGCTAAGCAAAAATTAGCTACCCTCGGTTACCAGCCGGAATTCGGTGCCCGGGCTCTCAAGAGGGTGCTCCAGGATAAAGTCGAAAATATTGTGGCCAACAAACTCTTAAAAGGTGAAGTTCAGCGTGGGCAGAATCTGGAGATTACCGGAGAGATGATCAAGTAAATCTTGTTTTAATAAATATTTAAGATAATGAGTTGACTAAATAGGAATAAGTCCGTAAGATTCTTGACGGTCAAAGTTTTACCACTGCGGATGAATATATGTAAAGTTGTGCGCAAGTAGGTAGGCTTGATTGGTTTACTGGCAGGGTGTTTACGATCTCGACCAGTCTAAACTCCTGCTACCATCGATGTTTCGGTATCGATAACTTCGGCCCCGGTATGTGTCACCGGAAGGCCGTTAAGCTGGGGTAAGTGTTGCCCCTTCCTCCAAAACCAGGTAAAAACGAATCGGAACTGGGGTGGTCCCGATTCGAAACCAAATCCACCCAGCCCTTGCGATTATCGCTCGGGCTTTTTTTATTTATCAAATACGCAATCCAAACCAGACAATATCCTTAAAGGATTACGTATTGCTCATTTGTTCAATAATCCTTTAGTGTCATTTCGAGCGGATATGCTAGCAGGCGGAGAAATCGAAAGATCTCTCCAGGCGCTCCTGCGCCACTTAGTCGAGATGACAGGCTTATACATATTATTGTTAATTGGGGTACAATTAGGTATATTACTTAATCAAAATCCTATTTGCGGGCATATAGCTCAGTTGGTTAGAGCGCGTCACTGATAATGACGAGGTCCCAGGTTCGAATCCTGGTATGCCCACCAGGATTTTTTTTGTTTGCCTCATGGTTATTAGATATAATATTGCAGTTATGTATATTACTCCTCATGTATTAGCTGGGACGGCGGTCGGTTTGGCGGTTGGCGACCCAGTCCTCGGTTTTTTAGGCGGTATGGCCAGCCACTATATTTTAGACGCTGTGCCTCATACCGATTCCGGAACTTGGCATTTTTACGAATCATTTACAAGTCATCGAGTTGATACGCGGGATTTTGCCGCTGGCATCATAGATCTGTCATTAGCTATCTTCGGTTTCGTTTGGTTAGCGGGTAGCGCTCCCTTAGTTGCTCCTGCTCCTATCTGGGGAGCCTTGGGAGGAGCAGCTCCGGATCTATTAGTGCTTTCAAGTTTGTTTTTTCCAAAAACTGCTAATTGGCCGATCTTAAAAACCTACTACTATTACAGTGAAAAGTTTCATTACACAGCTCCGCCCAAGCTGTGGTTTTTAGGTATAGTGACTCAACTATTAGTAGTTGGAGGAGCATTGTGGTATTTGCTCGCCTCGTAGGTTTTGTTTTAAGTCTAGGAGCTGGCTTCGCCTTGATTCGGTATGCTGAGGTATTGGTGCGGACTTTTGGGCACGCTGATTGGGCGGAAAAGTACCTGGGAAGCGGCGGCAGCTATACGGTTTGGAAAATTGCTGGCATTCTGGTAATAATTTTTGGCTTTTTGTATGGCATCGGCCGGTTTGATCTTGCGCCCGAGCCAATCGACCTGGGAGATCAGTCGTCATCATCGCAAATTACAGATCCAGTTATTAAGTAAGATAGCTATTTACTCAGATTCGGAACGGAATTTTAACTTTAAGATATTAGTTTTAACTTAAATTTATGTATATTACACCCCATGTCTTGGTTGGAGCTTCGGTTGGGTTGGCAACCGGCAACCCGATTTTTGGTTTTATAGGCGGGGTAGCCAGCCACTATGTTTTGGATGCCATTCCTCATGCTGATTCAGGAACTCTGCACTATGGCCAGCTAACAGGAAAAAGTCTTGATATCCGGGATTACATACTGTCGACAATTGATGTTGCGGCAGCGGTTTTGAGTATTATTTGGCTGTCTTACAAAGTGCCCTTTGTTGATTCGGCGTCGATCTGGGGAGCCTTGGGCGGCGCAGCCCCGGATTCCTTGGTGTTGCTAAAGCTTTTTTTGCCCAAAGCTGCAGAGCAGTCAATTTTAAAAGCTTACTATTATTACACCGACAAAATCGAGTACACGGTTAAGCCACAATATTGGTGGCTAGGAGTAGTAACTCAAGTCATAACTATCGGCGCAGCTTTGTGGTATCTGCTTGCTAGATAGCTCTTCTTTAATGTCATCTCGAGTGGAGCGAAGCCGGAATCGAGAGATCTCTCCAAGCGCTCCTGCGTCGCTTCGTCGAGAGGACACTAGAGAGTGGGTAAGTTACTGCCTAGCTGATTAGAGTTTGATATGCGCTGGGTTACGTATTAGCTGGAAAATAGCTCTAATTCTTGTTACACTCTCGTAGTTTTAAGGGCCAGTAGCTCATTTGGTAGAGCACCTCATTTGCACTGAGGAGGCGCGGGGTTCGAATCCCCGCTGGTCCACCACACTTAAATAATTAAGCAATGTATAAAGATATTATTACTTATAGTTTGGCTGAAGGGGTTTCCGAAGAGCAGCTTTTAAAAGTAGCTGGTCGAATTGTTAAAGATTGGATGAGTCAGCAGCCAGGTTTTATTAAGTGGGTGATAAATAAAAATAGCGACCAAGGCTACACCGATATCGTTTACTGGGATTCAAAAGAAGCAGCCCAGAAGGCAGAGCAAGAGATGGTCAATATTCCCGACGCTGATGAATGGCGTGCTTGCTACAAAGAGGGCACGATTGAGTCAAAAAGCCTAAATGAAGTAGCGAGTTTTGGTAAGGGAGATTTATGAAAAATTTTATAATTATGTATCACGGTGGTCGCAAACCGGAGACTCCAGAAGAGGGTCAAGCGCACATGCAAAATTGGAAGCAGTGGATCGAAGATTTGGGCGACAGGGTTGTAAATCCAGGAACTCCGTTACCTAAATCAAAAACTATTACCCGTAATGAGGTGGTTGATGGCGGCGGAGCTAATCCAGTTAATGGCTATATGATTATTAAGGCTGAGAGTTTAGATGAGGCAGTAGAAATTGCCAAATCGGATCCTTTTCTAGAAATGGATGGTTCGCTGGAAGTTGCCGAAATGATGGGGATGTAAAATAATTAACTAAAAAAACCGGGCATAGCCCGGTTTTTTTAGTTATGTCGTCTCGAGCGTCTTGCCGATAGGCAGGAAGTCGAGAGATCTTACCATTAATAGATAGCGAGGATTCCGCCCATAACAACCATTGCTAATAACTGGTTGCCAGCGTTAATCATAAGCAAGTTCCAGTTTTTATCCTGAAAGGCAGTATTGGTACCCATGGTGGTTAAAACAAAACCAAGCCAGAGCCAAAAGCCGAGCATGGCGCCACTGGCAAAAGTCGGTTCGGTTAAGCCTGAGTTACTAAGAACGTCTAGTAGATAAGCCATAACTACAGCAAAAATAAACGACCAAAGGTAGCTCATGCTGGCACTACTCATATCACTTTTCTTTTTACCCGAGGCTTTAAGCCATTGATCTTGAAAAATACCGTACCAGACTGCGCCAGTGATCATGCTGGCGATGGCGGCAATAAAAACCCAGAGCCAGTCGACCGATCCCATATCTAACATAAACCCTCCTTTTATTAATAATTAATTTTAGCAAAGTTAGCCAATAAATATTTTTTAAATGGTTTTTTAAGGTAAAAAATGAGAAAATAACTTTAGACAGTAAATTGCCCCTTGAATTTTTCAGGGAAAAATGGTAACTTACTCCGTTCATTAAAAGCTCGGATTCTCCGAGGTGAACAAAATTTAAAAAACCTTGGAGGGTTACAAATGTTTTTTTCTGAAGGGACAAGTGAGCTGCTTACTTTTGTAGCGGCTCTCCTGATCACCTTTGGTCTGTATGATCAGGCCTTGCGAGTTTGGAAAAGGGAGTCGGCTGACGATCTCTCGCTTCCATTAGTTGCTTCGGTTCTCCTGAACGAAGTCATGTGGTTGAACTACGGCGTGCACCTTTTGCCAGCGCAAAAGGTCGTTGCTGCTGTGCCAGCACTTAACATACCCGCCGCCATCATTTTGGCTGTTGGATACTTTAAGTTTAGAAATAATGATTCAGGAGGTGAATCCGAGTGGATTTAGGCGATATCGAGGTGAAACTAATAAGGACAGAGGATGGATTTTCTCACGCCAGAGAAGTCTTAGAGGGGGTGGCAAAAGAAAGAGAATGGCCAATCGATAAAGTCGTTAAGAGTCATCCAAAATCCCTCTATTGGTTAGCGTATAAGAATTGTTCACCCGCTGGAGTAATCAAGGTGGTATTAGGTGATCCAAATAAGTTTCCAATAAAAGAGAATGAAGCGTGGCCAGAGTTAATAATCTCCTCTGAGAGCTGCATAGAAGTCGCTATTGCTGCAGTTAAGCCGGAATATAGAGGGATAAGAGATGTTTTCTTGGCAATGTTCGCAAAGATGTATGCTGACTTAAGCGAGATAGGAATCACAGAAATATACGCAATTCTTGATCGAAAAATTCAGCTTCTTTATAAGAGAGTCGGGCTTTCATTCGAAGAGATTCCTGAATCCGCAGGGGGAGGAAGAAGGCAATACTGGGGCGAGGAGACATTTCCGGCAGTTCTGAATCTACCAAAAACCCTCGTTCTTTTGGAAAAAAAACAAAATAGACTGTGGCAACTAGTTTGCGTTGCAAATAGTCAAAAAGATCACATCGTCAATAGAAGGCGCAAAGCAATGCGCAAAAGACTTGCATGAACTTATATCAGTGCGAGTCTTTTTTTTATATAATAAAATCTAATAGAGGAGGGCGAATTGCTTTCACTTGCGCAAATAATTTTTTTTATACTTGCAATTGTTATAAACCTTTTACTAGGCCTGATTGTTATTAGACAAGCCTCTAATAAAAATGCTAATCAGCTATTTTTGGCCTTTATTCTATCTGTATTAACTTGGCTAATTTTCAATTTCTTGACAGACGTTTATACGAGTAATTCCCTCTTGTTTAGCCGGTTAACATATTTTGGATCAACTTTAATTTCTATATTTCTAGTTTATTTCTCTTATTACTTTCCAAGGAGAGATACTCCAATTGGTAACTTGAGACATATCACTATACTGGTGCCTGCTATTTCTATTTTGCTTATTTCAGTTTTTACCAATCTTGTTGTCCAAGGAGTAAAGAGTGAATCTTGGGGCATAGATATTGTTCCTGGAGACTTAAACATACTTTACCCAGTATTTTTCTTTGTTTATTCACTTTGGTCTATTAATATTCTTCGCAAAAAACTAATAATCTCTTCGGGCCGAGAGAGAAGTCAGATTCTATACGTAATCATCGGATTGATACTTTCTTTGGTAGCTGGTTTCTTTACAAATTCCTTGTCTTTTTTCATAATCGGAGATTATAGACTGGCAAAGTACGGACCTCATGTTACGTTATTCCTGGCATTTGCAATATCTTATGCGATCGTTGCTCATCGACTCTTTGATATCCGGGTCATTATTAAGAGGACGGTTGTCTTTACCGGTGTTTCGGCTTTCGTGCTGGGATTGTACTCATCAATTGTTTTCCTAATCTCTGGTATCTTTGGTTCGACTAATCCATTTGCCGGCGAAAACTTGTTGCCAAGCGTTATTGGTGCCTTAGCAGTTGCCTTCGGCTTTAACCCAGTTTACAAGTGGTTAACCGACGTTACTGATAGGTGGCTTTTTAGAGGTGAGTACAAGCAGGAAGATGTACTACATAAACTTGCCGATACTTTGGCCAATGTAATCGACTTAGAAGAGGCGATTCGAGGCATGATGCAGGTTGTAGTTGGCGAAATGAGGCTCGAAAAGGCCGCAGTTTTTATGCTTCATACTGTTCATGCAGATAATCCATCTAAACAAAATAAGCACGAGCACGAATTAAAAAGCGTTGTTAAAGTCGGCGACTTTAATCCTAATACTTTAAGATTGTCGCCACGAGATGACCTAATCGAGTATTTCGAATATCGGGGTATAAGTAACATTCATCCGGTTATTACCGAAGAGGCGAGTCGGTTGGTTGATGATATTCCCAATGGAGCACATAAAAAGGTTACGTCGGGATTTATTAACAGACTCGAACAAGCCGGGGCAGCCATTGCGATGCCTTTGGTGATTAAACGCCAGGAAGCGGTTTTGACCAAGCCAGGTGAGCCGACTAAAACCGAGGATGTCGACACCTTGATCGGGGTGTTGCTTTTAGGAGCTAAAAAGTCTGGTGACGTTTACAGTGATAAAGATTTGAAGCTCTTGCAGATTGTGGCTTCGGAAACTGCAGCGGCAGTTGAGAAGAGCCGGTTCTTTGAAGAGGACCGCTTAAAGAGCGAGTTTGTGTCGATCGCCTCGCACGAACTTTTAACCCCTACTACTTCGATGAAGGGTTTTTTGTCGATGGTTTTGGACGAGGGGATTGGTAAGGTGGACGATCAGGCCCGTGAGCAGCTCGAAAAGGTTTACTCAGAGTCAAAAAGATTGGCTAATTTGGTTAAAGATCTTCTTAATGTGAGTCGGATTGAGCGCAATAAGATCATTGTTGAGCCCACTAAAGCCGATATCGTCGAGTTGGCTCAACAGGCAGTTAATTCGCTTGAGCTAAAGGCAAAGGAGCAAAAGTTAGGATTGAAATTCATTAAACCCAAAAAGAAAATTATGTCAGTCTCAACCGATCCGGAGAAGGCAGTTGAGATTATGATCAACTTGATCGGCAATAGCCTTAAATACACTAAAAAAGGCGGAGTTGAAATTGAGATCAAGCCCAACGATGAGAACATCTTTGTAAATGTAACGGATACTGGGATTGGCATTAGTCGCAAGGACTTGAGCCATTTGTTTACTAAATTTTACCGGGCATCGAACGTTGATGAGACTCAGGCTTCGGGAACTGGATTGGGGTTGTACGTTTCTAAGCACGTTGCCGAATTGATGGGTGGGACGATTACCGTTCAGTCTGAACTTGGAAAAGGTTCGACGTTTACCTTTGTGCTACCGGTGTTTAGCGGTAAGTCTAAAAAGACTAATTTAAAATAATTCTTACGGCCATTTTTTTAAAAAAACGGCCGTAAAAAACGTGAGCTGTCACTCGTTAGTGAAATCTAATCCTCAACTCGCTTTCGTCGCATAACTCAATCTTAAATATTTCGTCTTGTTCTTTTAGGTATTTAAGATCTCGAACAGATGCGACTCATGTTTTGATAGCTCGTTTCAATAGATTTCTTGCTAGCCTCGCTCCAATGCTCACAGCTAGGAATTGTAAAAAACCGGCAAAGCCGGTTTTTTGCTAAATACTAGATTCTAATTACTAAATACTATTTTAAAACTTTTAGTACTTGAGCCAAGACTTCTTTCGGTACTGTTTCTGATTTAGTTAAGAAGCCGGCGGCACCTAAATCCATGGCTTGTTTGCGATCGGCGTCGCCAGAGAGGGCAGTTAGGACGATAACCGGAATATCCTTGGTTTCTTTTTGTTGCTTAAGTTTTCGCAAAACCTCAAAACCTGAAAGTTTAGGGATACGAAGGTCAAGAAGCATTACATCGGGTTGCCACTCAGTAGCTTTTTGCAAACCGGCTTCGCCATCGGTAGCTACCTCGAGCTCAAAGTCCTCAACGCTAAAACGGGTAACATACATGTCGCGTAATGAGACATCATCTTCAACTAGTAAGAGTTTTTTTCCTTTGGTCATAGTAAATTATCTTAATTATTTTATATAATAAAATACTATCCAATTAAACCATAATTAAACCGTTTATGACAGGAAAAGTTTTACGTTCTATTTTTGTTACTGGTGCCTCGAGTGGTATTGGTGCTGCTCTGGCTCAAGAATATGCTGCCCCGGGGGTGAGCTTGGGGCTTGCCGC
>JAGQLE010000037.1 GCA_020429585.1 Candidatus Berkelbacteria bacterium | reverse complement strand
TTTTGGGCAGCCTGGTGCGGACCTTGCAAGGCACTTGGACCGATTTTCGAAGAAACAGCTGGCGAATACGGTGACAAGGCTCAATTTGCCAAGATCAACGTCGACGAAGAACCCGCCCTCTCTCAGCAATTCGGAGTAATGAGTATTCCGACGATCGTTTACTTTAAAGATGGCAAGCCTGCCAGCCAATCGGTTGGCCTGGTCGACAAAAGCGAGATCAAATCGCATCTCGACCAGCTAATGTAAAAAATGAGCCTTCGGGCTCATTTTTTAAAACCTAAATTCTTCTTTGGAGGATTAGTCATAATATTACTGGCCGGCCTGAGCCAGCTAAAACCCGATATTGGCCTAACCACTAATCGAGCGACAACACCAATTCCAACCTTTAATACTAACTACATCCCATCAAATCCCGACCTTGACCACAGCTTGGTAACGCCAACGATTAAACAAAACTCTGACTCGGGCGTTCAGCCTCAATCACAACCAGACCAAGAGCTGATCGAAATATCGGAAGAATTAGAAGGAATGGAAACTTCAACTTCTCCGGTTGAACAAACGAGCACAAATACGGTTTTAGTCACCAAAATAATCGACGGTGATACGATCGAGCTCGAAACTGGCCAACGAGTTCGCTACATTGGCATCGATACGCCCGAGATCACCAAGGGTAAAAAAGAATGTTACGGACAAAGTGCCAAAGCCTACAATCAAGATTTAATTCTTAACAAAAAAATTACGCTTATTAAGGATGTATCCGAAACCGACCGCTACGGACGACTCTTGCGCTACATCTATCTTGATGATGTTTTTGTTAACGAACAGCTAGTAAAAAATGGCTACGCCTACGCAGCGACGTTTCCGCCCGACGTAAAATTTTCCAATTATTTCATTCAGCTCGAAAACCAAGCTCGTTCCCTTGGCCTTGGCCTATGGGGCGGCTGTTCAAGTGTGGATAGCATTACTGCCAGCTCCGATATACCTCAAGCCGACCAAACCGATTGCCCGGCTGACGAACCAATCAAGGGCAATGCCCAAAGCATGATCTACCACCTGCCAGGTGTCCGCTATTACAACCAAACCAAACCGGAAGAGTGTTTTGCAAACGAACAGGCGGCCATTGACGCCGGCTATCGGAAATCAAAAATATGATTGTGGAAAAAGCTATCCAGCGACTATACTAATTAAGAAGTAAAAGTTATAAGAGGGAGTTCTTTATGTCAGACGGAATATTAAGCGATGTTGCCAAGGCAGCAAAAAATGCAGTCACAGGAATGGTCGAGGGCACAGGTGATGTTATCGGTACTGCCGCCGAAGCGACAGCCGGCGCAATTAAAAGCGGAATCGAAGGGGCAGATAACGTAATCGAAAAATCGATTAACGTCGCCGTCGATGTCACAACTGGGGCAGTCAAAGGTGTTTCGGAGGCCTCAGTTGATACCTTCGAAGGAGTACAGGGGGTAGTCAGTGGAGCAGTTAAGGGAGTTGCGACTGTTGGCGGTGATGTTTTAACAGGTACTCAAAAAATTGTTTCGGCCGCCGTCACTAGTGCTTCAGAAGCAGGCGAAGACACAGCCAAGGCTGCAGCCAGTGCCGTTAAAGGAGCGATTGATGCAACAACCAATGTCGGCGGTGATGTTGCCGGAGTAACAAAAAGCGCAATCACTGGCGCACTCAAGGGTGCAGGGGAGATTGGCGAAGAGGCAGTCGGGTCGGTAACGGACGTTCTTGTGGCGACGGTCGAAGGTGCTAAGGAGATCATTGATTCAATTAAATGAAATGGCCGATTGGTTTATTGCTGATTTTGGGGTTGGGATTTTTAACCTGGCTCACAATGACTAGTGGTAATAACCCAGCTCAAAGCCCTCTGATAAGTAGTGGCGCGAACGGAGGATTAATTGAATTAACCAGTACCGCCTTTAAAGCTGGTGACTCGATCCCGGATAAACACACTTGCCAGGGCGAGAATATTAGCCCACCCCTTACCCTTAGCGGGGTGCCGGCTGGAACCGAGAGTTTAGCTCTGATTATGGATGACCCTGACGCCCCGGGTGGAACTTTTACCCATTGGGTAGTTTGGAACTTGCCAGTTGACCAATCCCAAATCAAGGAAGGAGCATTACCTCAGGCAGCTCAAGAGGGTGTAACCAGCTACGGCCAAGCAGGCTATAATGGTCCGTGTCCCCCCAGTGGCGAGCACCGCTACTACTTTAAGGTTTTCGCCTTAAGTAGCAAGTTAGACCTACCGGCCACAACCACGGCCGACGACTTAATAAGGGTAATGGAAGGTAAAATCCTAGAGGAAACCCAACTAATGGGAATTTACGCTCAAAATTAATCCACAAGCGAAACCTTGCCTTAAGTAAAACTAATAGGCTAGCCTAAGGTTAGTATTAGTAGCAACTAATAAGGAGAACGCATGTTCTTTGATGATATGCCAATGGGCGACGACGAAGAGAAGAAGATGGACGACGGTGATATGGGTGGTTCAGACGACTCATCAGATATGAGTGATGACTCATCCGACATGGGCGACGACGAAAACAAAAAAGAAGACGACGCTGCTATGTAAACCCTTTCTGGGTTTTAAAGGGCCTCTATGAGGCTCTTTTTTTATTGGTTAAGTTAGCTAAAATCTAAACAAGGAGGGGAAATGACTCAAACCCTGGGAACAATTGGGGTAATCATAGGTATCGCTGCCTATATGCCTCAGATTTATCATTTATGGAAAGACCAGTGCGCTTCGGGGGTTAGCTTGACCTCGTGGGTGATGTGGTTTGTCGGCGGTATCTTTGTGTTGGTCCATGCCTTTTCCGGAGAAGACTTTGTCTTTAAACTTGTAGCTGTCGCCGGTTTACTCAATAACTCGATCACCGCCATCTTAGTCTGGATGTATCGCAACCAGGTTTGCGAAATTCATCCGACTAAAAAGAAGTCTGATTAAATCAGCGTGAGAGATCTAAAATGAAATATTTATTATTTGGCTTAGCTGCAGTTCTAATTATTAGTGGCTTTTATTTTTTTCTAACAAACCGCTCATCGAATCAAGCTGTTACCACCGAAAAATCCGACCAGGAACTAGCATCGGCAAGCCAGGAATTTGAAGGGGTAGCCGAGTTCGAAGACGAGCCAGCTCCAATTGATAATCAAGAAGCAGAACCGATTGCGTACCCGACCAATCTCACTTTAACACTCCGAGACGGTACCCAGGTCGCCTTAGCCGACTTTCAGGGACAAAAGGCAGTAGTGTTAGATTTCTGGGCAAGCTGGTGCCATAACTGCCAGCGCAATATGCC
>JAGQLE010000036.1 GCA_020429585.1 Candidatus Berkelbacteria bacterium | reverse complement strand
GCGATGATCTTGCTCTTTTTAGCTAACCTTTTTGCGGCGCGCTGGCTTGGACCGGACGAATACGGTCGTTTCTCCCTTGTGACCGCCTTCTCTCAGCTTTTAATCTTACCGATGCTGATTGGTCTTGAGCACGCTAGCACAAGATACTTAGCATCCGAAAAAAATAAGGATCTACTGGCATCCACCAGCCTGATTGGTTTTTTGGGCTACCTAGGAGCTTCAACCCTCCTGTATTTTATTTTTAAGCCCCAAATACTAACTGCTCTTAATCTCGAATCTGCCCTGTTTGGCTATGCCGTCATTTACGCGATCGTCTTGGCTGGCCAAAGATTAGGCGAAGGTTTACTAAAGGGTTTCCATGAGTTTAAAAGACTAGCACTGGTTAAAATTCTCCAGTCTGTTCTAATCTTCGTCGTCTTTTTTATTGCCGTAGGATTATTCGACGATTTCAGCTTTAGGAGTTATACGATTGCTACAATTGTCGGGTTTTTTGGCTATTTCGCCTATAGTCTCTTTGATCTCAGGAACTCATTTAAGTTAATCAAGCCGACCATTCCGGTTTTAAAAAAAATAACAACCTATGGTGGCATTGCCTCAATCGGCGGCCTTGCAATCTTTATCTCACTGCATGCCAATCGTTTTATTCTTAACAGCTACACAGGGCCAGCCGCCGTTGGACTATTAGCAGCCTATCTAAGTGCTGCTAACGCTATTACTGGGCAAATCAGGCTAGTATTTTCTCAAGTATTTTTTCCAACTGTTTCCAAAATTGGGGACATTAGCGAAATTATCAGCAAGCTTAACCGCATTGCCTTAATTGCGTTTGTTCCCCTAAGCTTGATCAATTCGATTTTAATTGCCGGAATAATTTATTTATTTGGCAGCCAGTATGATCTACAGCTGGGATACACTTTGCTTTTTGGCCTCAATGCAACTCTGTTTTTTTATTCGGAAACTTACCGCTGGTTCAATAATTCCCGAGGAACGGGTAGTGTCAAAAAAACTGTGGCAACGACCAGTCTTATTGCCATCATCAGCCTAGTTTTGAACTTTGTTTTAATCCGAAGCCTTGGTATATATGGTGCCATTATAATATTAGTCTTGGTTAATGGTAGCCAATACCTCGCATTTGCCCGTCAAATCAGGCTACAACCTAAAATAAGAAACTGAGTCTAAGCCTCTAACAACCTCTTTAGCCGCTCCTTTGAGATCTACGAAAACTGCCTTATCAGCCAAGATTGACTGGTAGTCCGACTGGCTCAGATCCTCAAACTGGCGATGATTAACTGCCAGTAAAAGAGCGTCGTACTGAGCCTGGCTAGGTAGGCTTGGAAGCAGATTATACTTTTTATCAAGCTTGATATTCGGATCGTAAATATCAGTTTCAATCCCGTATTCTCCAAGCTCTTCGATCACTTCTAAAACTTTGGAGTTGCGAGTATCACTGACATTTTCTTTAAAGCTCGCACCCAAAACCAACAACTTCGAGCCAGCAACCTTTTTATTGGCTTTAATTAAATTCTTAACAACTAGATCAACAACAAAATGGGTCATGCCATCATTGATGCGCCGACCGGCAGTGATGACATCAGGCTGATGACCAACCTCCTGAGCCTTATAGACTAAGTAGTAAGGGTCTACCCCAATACAATGACCGCCTACCAAGCCAGGTCTGTAGTTATGAAAGTTCCACTTGGTTCCTGCTGCCTCCAAAACCTCCAAGCTATCTATTCCTAACCGGTTAAATAGCATCGATAGCTCATTAACGAGAGCAATGTTTAAGTCGCGCTGAGTGTTTTCGATTACCTTCGCCGCCTCTGCCACTTTAATACTGCTGGCAATATGAATACCCGCTTCGCAAATTTGTCCGTATACCTCAGCAACCTTCGCCGATGCCTCAGGATTAGAACCCGAAACTATCTTGATCACCTTCTCCAGGGTGTGCTTTCGATCGCCTGGATTGATTCTTTCTGGCGAAAAACCGACCGCAAATTCTTTCTGATATTGAAGGCCCGACTCCTGTTCAAGGATTGGCACGCAAATATCTTCGGTTACTCCCGGGTAAACAGTTGATTCAAAAACAACAATACTACCGGCCTTGAGTTGTCGGCCAATGGACCGACAAGCCATTTTTATGAGTGTTAAATCCGGTTTTTTAGCCTGGGTGATCGGTGTTGGTACAGTTACAATAATAAAATTGCTTTCGCCAATTTGAGCCATATCCGAAGTAAAAGTAGTTTTACTGGCAGCAAACTCTTGGCCCAAGCTTTCGTTATTAGCATCCCTGCCTTGGGCAAGTTCCTTGATACGATCTTCCTTAATATCAAAACCGACTGTCGGGATATTTGTTCGCCCGAAGGCCAAGGCCAAGGGCAAGCCGACATACCCTAAGCCAACGACGCATATTCTAGTTGTTGATTGGTTGGCTACGGATTTTAAGCTACTGCTAGCTGTTGTTGATACCATTTTACTGTCTCCTTTAATCCTGCTTTAAAGTTAATTAGCGGTTTATAACCAATCTTAGTGGTGGCCAAGCTAATATCAGCCTTGGAATGCTTAACGTCGCCCGGTCGATCTTTTTGAAACTTAGGCGCCAGGTCAGTTCCCAAGATGCGGTTTAAGGCCTCAACCAACTCAAGCAAACTTACGCTTTGGCCGCAGGCAGCATTCATCACCAAGCCAGCGCCATCAGCGGCATTGGCCGCTAAGATATTAGCACTTACTACATTGGCAATATAAGTAAAATCGCGGCTTTGCCGACCATCACCAAAAATCAACGGCGACTCTTTTTTGAGCATCAAATTAATAAATTTAGGTATGACCGCAGAATACTGGCTAGACGGATCTTGATGGGGTCCGAAAACGTTAAAGTAACGGATAGCGACCGTCTCCAAATCGTAAAGCTGAGTAAATAACCGACAATAAGCTTCGCCAGCATACTTAGTTAAGGCATAGGGCGAAAGGGGATTAGCCGGCATTGTTTCAACCTTGAATTCCGCCTCAACATCTCCGTAAGCCGAACTCGAAGCAGCGTAAACAACCCGCTTTACACCGACGTCACGAGCGGCCACTAATACATTCAGCGTGCCATTAACATTGTGATCATTCGATAAAACTGGATCGGCAATCGATCTAGGAACCGAGGGTAAAGCGGCTTGATGGAGGACAAAATCGAAGCCTTTAAATTCCCGCTTAAGTAACGCCAAATCCCGAATATCACCCTCAACAAACTCTAATTTATCCGAGACCGCCGCTAGATTTTTCTTAAAGCCGGTTGACAGGTTATCAATTACTTTAACTTGATCACCTCTTTTAATTAACTCAGCGGCAATATTCGAACCTATAAATCCGGCGCCGCCTGTAACCACGTACTTACTCATTCGTCCTCACTTTCGTATAAAGCCTCATTAGTTAAGAAAACCTTAGCTCCCCTTGTTTCACCATCAAAGCTCGCCTCTGGAATAAAACCTTTTTGCTCCAGGTTGCCCGCCCAGTCAAATTCACCGGGAATTCTTTCGGCAACAGTATAACGGCAAGCACCTGCAAATTGCGGATCTTCATCGGCGACTAAACGGTCAAAATCCTTCCTTACTGCCGCTATTAAAGCATATGATTTAATCTCAATCGAGGTAAAGTACTGATAATATCTGCTCCTTGGAACCACATAAGCGCACGCCTCGTTATCGGCAAAATCCAAAAAATGGCTAGCAGCCAAATCATATTCAGTGAATTCGATTCGCTGCGGCAACTCCATAACTTTTTTAACCTTAGTTGTTGTTCCGGACACTACTAGAACTAGAATTAACGGTACCCAGACTAACCTAAGCAGCGTCGGTAAATTTTGAAAGACCTTGATGGTGGCAAAGCCGGCCAAAATCGTTAGCGGAGCTCCTAACTCACGGGCAAATCTGATTGGAAATACCAAGCCCTTAATTTGCGACAAAGCCACTAAAGTTAAAACCCAAGCAGAAAAAAACAATTTTATCTGCCACTTAATCTCCCTGTCTAACCACAACAAAACCAAACCTAGGCCGCCCAACACAGCTAACTCCCAACCGATGCTAAAGGGAATTTCGGCTATATCAAGAATTGCAAACTGACTATCAAGACCCCGGGCAAACTCGATAAAGGGAAAATGGCTATTAAAAGCAAATACCAATTTAAATAATCGGCCAGCAAAACCAAACGGGATACTCAATACACCTAACGACACTAGGGCCAGAACCGCCCAACCGACAGTTTTTAAATGGCCACTCAACTCTTCTTTTCTAAGATAGGCATTGATAAAGCGTAAGACTAGAAAAACAAAGCTGATCAAAAAATAAGTAATCGTTGTTAAATGATGCGTAAGAAAGATTAAAGCTCCTACTAATAAATAAATTGGTAAAGCGGTCTTATCCTGCTCGTCATAGGCAAGCTTAGCCAGCGACCATAAACCGATTGGCAAAAAGACGTAAGAAGCTAAAACGTTCGGATAGCCGCCATCCTGCCAAATCTGAAAAGGCTGAAGAGCTATAAGAAGACCAAAGCCAAAGACAATGAAGACAGCTGGCCAAGATTTAAGCCAGCGACCAACTACATAAGCCAGTGATAAGGCCGACAAAAAAAGCAAGATCGGGTTAAACCAAACCAATCCCTGAATCGGCGAAAGATTAGTTAGCGAGCTCAAAAGTGCTGGAAAAGAATGAAAAAGCGGTGGATAACGGTGGATAGCACCTGCCAAATTACCATCCGTCAGCTCAATAACGGTTTGCAAATGAGAAAAACTGTCGCCTCCAATAGGAACAATAAACCGATAAATAAGCTGAGGAGCATAACTAATCAATAGGCCGGCCAAAATAGCGAATATTACAAAAATAATAGTGGGGCGCCACGACTCCTGCCTCATTCACCAACCTTAAGTAGCTTCTTTCGCTTAACGAATGAATAGCGGGCATTAAGACTGGCAAAAACCAAACCTGGCCAACCATCAAGAATTCCCAATTGAACAAAGTAAACTTTAATAAATTTGGCCACCGGATAAACTAGCAATTGCCACCAGGCCGATGGGCGAGTGGCCTTTTTAACTTCCAAATCCGTGTAAAATTCCATCTTCTCTAGGTAAGAGGCAACGCTTTTATGGGCGAAGTGTTTGAGTTGCCCCGTAAGATCAATAACTTCGCCACTCAATTCCCAAACTTCATGCACCCGACCCACCCATTTTCCAGCCTGCTTTTTACCAAGCCTTACCAATCCAATGCTTGAATCTCCGTGCCGAAGTTGGCGACCCAAAAAAACATCCTGTCTTAAAATCCGTCCGCCGTTTATCTGATTGTTGCGGACAACCTCTTGAATAGACTTTTTAAGCTCTGGAGTTAACCGTTCATCGGTATCCAAATACAACACCCAATCATACTTGGCCTCAGTAAGTATTAAGTTTCTCGAATCGGCAAACGATTCCAATTTTTGCTCAATTACCTTGGCACCGCTTTGACTGGCAACCAGCCCACTTGGATCAGTTTTTTTACCATCGACAACTACAATCACTTCTGCGGCAAAAACCAACTGCGACAAACAGTCAAAAAGATCTGGGTCATTGGCCTTAGCTAAAATTCCGACCGTTAAGTTTACTGCCATGCTTTTCTCATTGCTCGCCAAGGTGCACTAATAGCCCGAGGAGAAAACTTGCCGTAATAAATCGCACAAGCCAAAATCGGCCTTGCTAAACCTAAAACATAGAAGGGCAACTTCCATTTAGGAAAGTTGCGAAAGAAATATTTGAACTCTGAAAAAAAGAGGTCGTGATACCAATCGATCCGATCAGGTGCCGATCGGGTTCCGCCGCTTTTATGAGCCAAATGCAGTAAACTTGCCCTTGGTTCGCAAATTACCTTGTAACCGGCTTTTTTGATCCGCATCGCCATATCTGTTTCCTCGCGTAACTGAACCAAGTTGCCAGCCAGCGACCAGAATCCCCCTAAGCTGCGTAGTAAATCTAGCCGCATCGCCATATTACCCCCCGACAGAGACTCAACCGGATGAACCTGCGAGACATCTCGATCAACGGTTACCTTGCCGAACCAATTAACACGGCCGCCGCAAGAAGGAGGATCACCCAGTGCGTCATCAACCCTTCCAACAACTGCCCCAACATCTTGCTCCGTAAAATGAAGCTTATGGTATTTGATAAGATCAGCCTTAAGCCTAACGTCGTCGTCGATAAATAGGATCAAATCCGAACTTGCTTCTTTGATCGCCCGATTACGGGCCTGCCCCAAACCCTTAGCCTTCATTCGCACAACTTTTAGTTTTGAACTGAATTTTTTATAAAATTCTGCCAGGTGGTCGGGCAGGTTTTCGGTTTGGTCAATTATAATCAGCTCGTCAGGCTGAGTCGGCAAGGCCCAAACGTCTTTAATAGTTTGAATTAGAATTTCCGGTCGATTAAGGGTGCAGATTGCTAACGATAGAGTCATTCTTCCCTTTTAATAAGCTTCTTAAAAGTTACTACATCAAGTCCGCCTAAGAGCCAGGCGAAGGCCAGATACGTTACAACTCCCGCAAGAAAACGGACAACCAACTCTTCGGGCAACCAGGCCAAACTCAGTCCCATCAAACCGGCCGCTAACCAAGTAGCCAACGCCTGATAAGAATAAAAACCTTGGATTAATTTTAAGCGCCTTATAATAATAAACCCAAATGCAAAAAGTAAAAATTCCGACAAAATCGTCGCATAAGCCGCACCCCTAAAACCAAGCTGGGGTATTAATATTATATTTAAAGAGACATTGACAACCGCAATTGCAATGTAAGGCCAAATCAAAAATTTTTGCTTACCCAAGCCCAATACCAGGTAAATAAAACTACTTGCCAACGAAGAAAAAACAAACGCCCAAATTAGGATTTTTAAAGCAACTGCAGCCTCGCCTAGTTCCGGAAAAAATAAATCCATTAATGGCTGAGCGACCATAAAGCTACCAATTGCTACTGGTGCGGCAAAAAAAGATATGGCGTAAAAAGCTTTTTTAAAAATCTCTGTTAAGCGGCCGCTGTCTTTTTCCGCTCGAACGAACAGTGGCATAACGACACCCAAAAACATTCCCGGGATAGCAATTAGAATCTCTAAAAACTTGTAGGCTGTTCCATAACTAGCTAGCTCAACCAAGTTTTCGCGACCAGCAGGCATGGGTAAAATCGAGAGCAGGATCGTGTCAATCCTAAAATAAATCAACCCCAGAATCGCTGTAATCCAGATCGGAAGCGACTGGCTAACTATGCGTCGCCAAACCGATATTTTTGGCCGCAATGTGATAGCAAAATCAGAACCAAGCAATAACCAACTTATAAAAAGATTAACTGCGCCGCCAATAACCACTGCCCACAAAATATTAAGAAAAGGGAAGTTGAAATTAATAATTAGGAAAACCAACCCTAAAACGATCAGCCGATTAACTACTTCGGCACCAACCGGTATCTGCATCTTAAGCCTGGATTGGTAATAAGCAACTAAAACCGCGTTGATCGAAATAAACAGCGAAGCTAAGAGCGCGAGCCAAATTGCCTGACTCGTCTCCAGATCATAAGGAAAGGCGTAAACTGCTATGGCGCCCAAACCATAAAATATCCCAGCCGAAACTAAGCGAAGGGGAATGGCCTGCTGGCTCTCAGCCGAAACCTTTTTAGTTTGGGAAAACAGTCTCACCAAATAAATTCCCAAACCGAAATCAGCGATCGAGGCAATGAACTGAGCATAGGCAATCGCCAAGATGTATTTACCCTGACCAGACTCTCCAAAGCCGGACAAAATCAATGCCAGCGTTAGGATACCGACCAGAGCAACAACCAATTTGCCAATAACCTGAATAACCGTATTAGATGCAATACGCTTGATTACTGCCATTATCAAGCCTCAAAGTCCAGATTTTTCCAGCGGGTCTTCTTTAGGTAATTAATACTGCCAGGAATCAACAATAATACACCCAAACCAATCGCTTTCATCGACTTTCGCCGACTAATCATGGTTGCCCAAAAACGCTTGAGACCAGCCAACTGACCGTCTAAAACTGCTGCGCGACGAATCAAAAACAACTCTTCACGATCAAGCCAAAAACTGAGCCGATCTTTTGCTACGTCGCCTTCTTCCTTAGTTAAGTCACTTCGCTCAAGCACTTTTCGATAAAACTTTTTCTGACCGTTAATATCGTGAATTTCCTGTTGGCTCGATGACTTGGCTCGACGCAGATAATGAGCAATAACCTGCGGGAATACCCGGTATTGGCTGCTTTTGCAAAATCTAAAACCTAGATCTATATCTTCGGCATTGCGAAAGCTTTCATCAAAGCCATTCAACTTAACGAACGTGGACTTTTTAATTAAAACTACCGGCAACCAAAAAAAATTAGCCGTTAATAGAACCGCCGGGCTAAAGTTTTCGCCCTTAATAATATCGGGAACAAATTTTTTACTTTGGCCGTCTTCGATAATTTTGTAGTTGCCAATAACACCATCCAACTCCGGATACTTTTTAAGCTGTTCGAGCTGAACAGCTAACTTGTTAGGTAGCCAAATGTCATCCGAGTCAAGAAAAGCCAACCAATCTCCCTTGGCCTGACTTGCGCCTAAATTACGGGCCGCAGCTTGCCGCTTATTTGACTGGTAATGATACCTGATCGGGATTTTGGCTTGGAATGATTTAACGATCCGAGCTGTCTGGTCAGTTGAGCCATCGTCAACCACAATGATTTCCGCCGGTTGCATAGTTTGCTTAACAACCGACTCAAGGGCCTTGGCAATTGTTTCAGCACTATTGAAGACAGGGATAATTACTGAGATCTGCATTTACTTTACCAAGACGTTAAATAACGCACTCTCCCCAGTTCCAGGCTTTAGACTTACCCAATCATTGCCACTCGCATTGGAATAAATCGGCCAAAACTCAAACTGGCCGCTTTTACCTAGAACAGTTGAGAAATGAATAGGGATAGTTGACTCAGCCGGTACAACGATATTGGGCGCTAAGCCAAAATCATAGTTAGGCTGGCTAAAACGACGGCCAGCAAGTCTTAATTGGGGAATTACGATCGGTTCACTCGTCGGATTGGTAATATTAAAACGAACGTTGATTGGATCGTTATAGTATGGCGGATCCTGGTCGACGGAAAAACCACTAAAATTCAGCCTATAAACTTGGTCTGGCCAAATTCCGATTTTTTTAACCGTCCCGACTCGGTACCAGTCGACGCTATCCAGTTTGATAATTGGATATACCTGGATATCACGGTCAGCAAATGTTTTTGAAAAGTTAATAGTTACCGATTGACCCGGAGTTAGAATCTGTCCCGGTGCCGAAGGAAAGTCAACATTTTCACCTCCGGACCGAGCAGCAAGACCAAAACCCGACACATATAAGGTTCGACCTTCATTATTAGTAAACTTTACCGGCACAGAAACATTTTGGCGATTATCGTAGTGGCTCTTTACGCTAAATTCAGTTGAGACTTTGGCCTTGTGAACTGAAACATAGGCAATCTCATCAGTCATTGGTATCCAGCTGCCAAAAAAGTAGTAAGCCCCGTATATTTTATAGTTACCAGTCGGCAAAAAACGTCGCTCATGAAGATGAAGCGTTGCCCCTTTGGGTACGGCATAAGGGCCAATGTTGCCGAAATCATAGTTTTGTGAGTAATAGCCGTGCGAATCCTGACGTCGGGCGACAATAGCGATCGACAAGTCATTGGTCAATTGGCCGTTATATTTAAGGGTTAGGTCAACATGAGTTTCTGTTCCCAAGATTCCGCCGTGAGTGTCGACGTTTAAATTATGGGTCGACACAGAGATAAGCCCGAACCACTGATTAAACAGATTCCAAAAATTGTAATTTCCATTGTAAACATGGGGCGTGTAACGGTAAAGAGCGGCGGTCGCACGATTGCCAAAGACCCCTTCATGAAGGCCGTTGTAATCATTAAAAGCAAAACTTTGCCCAACCTGATAATCATCAAAACCATGCCCTTGGGCCCGCTCATAATTATAGCGAAGCTGCCAAGCAGCATTTTCAACTTGCTTAGTAAAGCCTTGGTAAGCTGGATTACAACCGCCCGAATCCGGACACCCATAGCCCATAGCTGTATCTAAAACATTTTGACCAGCTTCGGTTCTCGTAATTAAACTTTGCTCTTTCTGAAGAGTAACTAGCAGAACTGCTGGATTAACCGTACCTGTTGATGAGTTAATGGTAATGCCGGCCCAATCGCCACTTGCATCACCAAAACCATGAGAAGCATCATAAATGATTTGAGCGGCAGACCGGCCATTCTCCGAGTAAGTAGCCAAAAAACCACCCTGGTCACTCAGAAAACCCTGGATCTCAGCAATAGTTAAGTTATTGATCGCAATAAAATGACTATCATCGATTAACCGGGACGGATCAAAGCCTTCAGCGGCCATACTTCTACCTGGCCAAATCAAAAAGAGCATCAAACCCGAAATGAAAAATAATTTAATCTTGTTTATCATCAGGAAGATTATACCAAGCTAAAATTGGATTTCATCATTAAAACCATCGGACAGATAATTATTAATGAATTGGGCGAACTGGTTTATCCAACACGCTGTTTAGGCTGCGACCAACGGGGGAGTTGGTTTTGCAAAAATTGCCAGTCCGCTAGCCAGCTGAAAATGATCAAAACCGATTGTAGCTTATGCAGAAAACTTATTACTATTCCTGGCCAACTCTGTCAAAACTGTCGCCGCCAAACCGGACTAACCGGCTTAAGCTTTTACGCCAAATTTTCCAAACCGCTACGCCGGGCAATCCATTTTATTAAGTACCAAAACTGCTGGGCGGCGCTTGATTACTTAACCAACTTGGCCTTGGTCAACTGGCAACTCCCTCATTACGAATCGGCACTGGTTCCAATTCCGCTTGCTAAGCCAAAGCTGAGGAACCGCGGCTACAACCAGGCCGAAATAATTGCCAGGCTATTGCAACAACGGCTCAATTGGCCAATGAGTAGCTGTCTAGTCCGCCATCGCAATACCCAATCCCAAGTTGGCCTGTCAAAAATCGAGCGCCAGACTAATTTGATCGATTGTTTTAGCTTAGTTTCGCTACCGCCCCAATCAATAATTTTAATTGACGACGTTTACACAACCGGCTCGACGCTCAAGGAAGCCGCCCGGACTTTCCGAAACGCCGGAGTAAAAAAGATCTGGGGATTAGTCTTAGCTAAAGATTGACGATTCTACCTGGCGATAGTTACGATAAATAAAAGGAGGATTATGTCCGTAACAACAAGTGAAAAAAGTCGAGATCTAACTAGTGAGGATTGGCTCGAGGATGACGGTGGTGGCCAACTGGCAATTGACGCCATGCAAACCGACGACTCGGTTATCATTAAGGCCCCAATCGCTGGTGTTAACCCCGAAGACCTCGAAGTATCAATCACGGATGATGTCGTTACCATTAAAGGCGAGCGCCGTGGCAGTCAAAATGTTAGCCGGGAAAATT
>JAGQLE010000035.1 GCA_020429585.1 Candidatus Berkelbacteria bacterium | reverse complement strand
ATTCGTGGCCTTGAGTCATGAATCTAAACGAAAATTATAAAGGCCGCCCCTATAAGGGCGGCCATTTTTTTTATTTTTTTTCTAGGTTCTCCTTGACAGCTTCCATTTCGGAGACAGTTTCTTCGATTTCCTCTTCTTTGATAATTTCATGGATAATATCGTGACAGACGGGGAAGAGGATATCGGCGTAATCGTGAGGTCGGTATCGCAACGATACGATTTCGAAGCAGACTATCGACCTGACAAGGTCTTGATGATTCGGATCGATGAGGTTATATAGTCTTTCGGTTGCAGAGCCAAATAGCTTCTCTTCCAATTCAAATGCCGATGCCAGAATTGCGACCTTGTTATATATGTCGCCGGGAACATTGCCTTGAAGCTTTAGGATTCTATAGCATAGGCTTTTTGCTTCTGGGAAATTGAGGTTTCGGAAGTTGAATTCAATTTCTCTGAGTATCCTTGTAACTTGAAGGTTCACTTCTTTGTCTTTGAAGCCGGGTAGAGGTTCGCCGCTCCAGTTTTCTGGTAGTCTCTCATGAGATTCCTCGTGCCATTTTATAATGTCAGAGACAGTTTTACTGGACCAGCGCCTTCCCAAGATAGCTTCGCCGCTATCCTTGTAATCGAGCAAGTCATAGGCTTCTATTGCATTTTCGGTGCGGTGATTTGGAGATAGGCTAGTGCCTTTCTCTAGTGCCTTACGAATTGCTTCCGGGATTCTGCTTGGATCCGGTAATTCATACCAACGAGCGGGGTCGCTGCCCAGTAGGCAGGCAATGCACTTCCAGGCAGAAAAAACATCGACCGAGAAGTGACACGGATGACCCATTTGTTGTTCTGGAGGTGTAAAGCCAGGAAGATTCTTGTCTAATATTACTCCCTGGTCTTCCATACGCCGGATATTACCGATCCCTGTCAATCTTAAATCGTAGTTTTTACCTATGATGATGTGGTCTGGGTGGATTTGTCCGTGAACGTATCCTCGGTTGTGTAGATGAGCCAGGACTCCAAATAGCTTCTTTGCAATTAAATGAAGAAAGGAAAGCTCAATCTGCTCTTCTCTCTTGATAACTCTAGTCAGGGTTTCACCTTCAAAGAAATCGTAAGCTACGCCGAAGAGGTCGTGCGGAAAGGGATGAGAAAACCTGGCTAGGCAAGGATGAGGGTGATTTTTGAGAAATCTTCCTTCTTCCTCGATCTTTTTTTCCGCTGAGGGATTAAGGGCTATTTTTGCTAGATATGTTTGTGGCACTCTGAGTGTCTTTACGGCTAGTACCTGCTGATTGCGGTCAGAATTATCGAATGGTTCTGAAAAAACCTCATAGGTACCCGCAATAACATCGTCTTTTTTATACAATTTTTTAATGTCCTTCCGAAATAAAAATCTCAAGCGAAAAACTTGAGTCGGATCATCTTAGCAAAAAATAGGCAAAAATAAAAGAGTCCTGCTTAATGGCAGGACTCTTTTGGTAATGGATTTGAATTAAATGATGGAAGTTGGGTTTTCGGGTGAGTTATCTTCTTCGACTGGGGCGCTTGGCTCGTCAGTCATGGCTGGTTGTTCAGGGGCTGCTTCCATTTCGCTATTGCTATTAAACTCGTTGCCACCGTCGTAGTTGTTGCCACCGGTGCCACCTTCTGGCTCGGCGATTTTAAGAGTGACTCGTGAGTTGTTTTTAGCGCCAAGAACTCTGAGAAGGGTGCGAATTGCTTTAGCAGTTCGGCCTTCCTTACCAATAACCTTACCCATGTCGGCAGGGTTAACGGCTAGAGTAATAAGTACTCCCATCTCGTCGATTGAACGTTCTACCTTAACGTCATCCGGATTTTCGACCAACTCCTTAACTACCATTTCTACAAACTGTGCATCTTTTTCCATTGCTGGACTCCTTTATTTACTTTCTTCGGACCCCTTTTGAGGTTCGTTATCTTGGGTTTCTACTGGTTCTTCCTTGGGTTGTTCAGCTGGTTCGGAATCGTCTTTGCTGTCTTCGGCTACTTCTTCTGTCTTAGGCTCAGCGGTTTTTTCTTCCGCTTCGTTTTCTGGAGTTACTTCTTCGGATTTTTCTTCGCTTGTGGTCGCGGCCGGGGTTTCAGCGGAACTGCTTTCAGCTGCTTCTTTAGCCTCTTGAGCTTCTTTTTTGCCCGGGCGTTCTGGGTATTTATGAATAACAATTTGCTTATGCTTGAGCCCTTGCTTGGTGAGTAGTTTGGCAACCGTATTAGAAGGCTTGGCGCCTTTGTCGATCCAATTCAAGATCTCCTTGTCTTTAGTAACAAGTTCTTTGGTTCTTGGGTTGTAGTGACCGAGAATGGCCACGTATTTTCCAGTAATCGGAGCGGTATGTTCAGCAACAACGAGACGATAGTGAGGTTGGTGCTTCTTGCCGGTCCGGCGGAGGCGAATTCTTAGCATTGCTGGGTTAGTCCTTATCTAAATATCAGTTAATGGCGTCAATTTTAATGGTTTTGGGTAGCTGAGTCAATATCTCTGGGTTAGCTTGAGCAAAAACTGCACCGTTGACAGGACTTTTGCCCGCCCATTGAAGTTCGCTAATAAAAAAACTTTCGTTTATAAGCCGACCGGCCCTAATTATTAATCGGGTACCGAACTGTTCGGTGTAAATGCCTGGCCAGGGAGTGTAGGCCCGCAGTTTGCAGTCCAACTCCTTAGGAGTAATTTGGGAAAGGTTTATTTCGCCGTCAGTTTTTTTGATTAGGCTTGTGCTAGTAGTTAGATTATCATTTTGAGCCTCTGCTTGGAGTTTGCCGGTTAGGAAATCATCAACATCTTGAACAAGAGTTTTATTAACTAATTCGGCAAGTCCGTTTAGTAAGCTGGGGGTTGTGTCGTCAGGTTTAATTTGTATCTTGTGCATGGCAAATACTGGTCCGGTATCCAAACCTGGCTCGATGACCATGTAGGAAACACCCGTTTCTGTTTCGCCGTTTAGGATTGCGGCCTGGACAGGTGACGCGCCTCTGTATTTGGGTAGGAGCGAGCCGTGAATGTTAATTAGACCGTGCGTTGTTACTTTGACTGCCTGAGGTGGGATTAGACGGCCATAGGCAACCACAATTCCGAAATCAAAGCCTCCTTTGAGTAAGAGTTGAGTTAGCTTCTGCTTTGTCTGAGGGTGGGCGACTTTAAGTTTATGTTGGCTTGCTAGTTGCGAGACAGCCGATGCGGTCAGTGTCTTGTTGCGACCGACTGGTTTGGGCGGTTCGGTAATAACCAACTTGGGCAACCAATCATTATTAATTAGACCTAATAGAATATCGGCTGCGAATTTTGGGGTTCCTAAAAAGACAAAGTTTTTATTCATTTACAGGTTCTGGTCGTCGTGTTTTTGTTTGGAATTAAATTTCGATTGCTTGGCTAAGTATTTTTGAATTATTTTTTCTTTATCTGTGGCGTAATCGAGAATTAGCTTACCATCGAGATGATCGAGTTCGTGTTGGATAATCCGGGCTTTAAAGCCGGTTGCCCGAAATTGAATTTTTTCGCCATTTTCGTCCAAAGCTTTGACTTTGATTTTTCGGGCTCGCTTAACGGGAACTTCAATTCCAGGTATCGAGAGACATCCCTCTTTTTCAGTATCAGTCTCCCTAGAAAAGGAGATAATTTTAGGGTTAACGAGAATTTGAAGGGGGATATCCTCGAATTCGTCATTTTCTTCGGCTCGGTGTTCGATCATTGCCAAACGAAGACTTTCTCCAACTTGAGGAGCAGCCAGGCCGACACCGCGGGCTTTGCGCATCGCGTTAGTCATCGACTTAATCAGTTCCTGTATCGCAGGAGTGATTTCGTCTATCTTATTTGTTTTTTGAGTTAAGACCGGTGCGGGAAATAATTTTATCTTTAGCTCTTTCATAACGAGTCAACTTAGCATTTAGCTTAAGTACTGTAAAGATTACGCTTCTTTTTCTTTTAGCTTAATTGCGAGCCGGTAGGTATCGAGCAGCGTATCGACAGAGGCTTGGATCGAGTATTTGCTGGAGGCAACTTTGTGAGCATTTTGCCCATAGCGATAACGCAAATTAGAATCTTTAAGAAGTTTATTGATGGCATTGGTAAAGTCGCTCCGAGTCTTATTAGTTGTGAGGCCGGTTTTGCCGTCTTCAACGATATCAGCCGTTCCTCTTGCCTTGATGACTACCGCGGGCAGGTGGGCAGCAAAAGCCTCAAGAATAACAAGCGGATGAACCTCGGTTACCGAAGCCGTAACAAAGACATTGGCCGCTGCGTAAGCATCTGGGATCTGGTGATAATTTAATGGGCCGATAAGGTGAATATGGTCCACTGCTTTTAGATTTCTGACTAGTTGACGTAGCTCATCGAGTTGCGGTCCACCCCCAACGAGGGCTAGCTGAGGCCGGGTTTTTATTGAGGCAACTGCTCTAATTAGAAATTCCAGGTTTTTTTCTGGAGCTATGCGACCAGTATAAAGAAGAAGCGGTGTGCGTAAATCAAGGCCAATCCTTTCACGAAAGAGCTTGCCTTGGCCTCGACCAAAGCGGTCTACTTCGATGCCGTTTGGCACATGTTGGATTGGAGCAGTTACGCCATCTTTTATTAATTGTTCTCTTGTCGAGAGGGCTGGCGCGATTACGACCGTGCAGCGATTGGCAAATTTTACGACAAAATTATTGACCGGCTCGGTCAAAGCGCCGCCAACGGCTGGTATATGATGCATGTAATTGACGTATTGGGTGTGGTTGGTAAATAAGAACGGTTTTTGATACTTCTCCGCCAGTTTCTGGGCCCAGCGACCCATAACAAACGGATGATGGGTATGGATAATATCTGCTTTTTTTAGGATTTTTTCCGCATCAGAAAGCCTTGGAAATGAGAGTCGGTATCCACTTCCTCCTGGCAAGGGAATCGAAGGAACATCGACTATACCGTTTTTGTTTGAATGAACCTTTTCGTTGGTAGGAGTAATTACCTTAACGAGGTGGCCCCGGTTTTGAAGTTCATTTTTTGATAGTTCAACAACGTGAACAACTCCATTTTTAATTGGAGTGTAGGCTTCGGTAATAAGTGCGATTCGCATTAACCCTCCGTTTGGCAGATTGACTAGCGAAATTAATAACTGAATCTACCTTAATCGTTATACCCGTAACTTTAGATAGCTCGGCTAAAACTAAACTTACCTGATTCGAATCAAGTAGCAATTCAATAATAGCACGATCATTTACAATCTTGCTGCTAGTAATATCCAGACCTTCTTTTTTTAGTTTATTTACCAGGGATGCCTGTTTATTTAGATCCTTGGTCTCAATCCTTAGGGTTTGTCGGAATGGCGGCAGGTTTTTTTGCTGTCGTTTGGCTAGGAGTTGATAAAGAGGCTTTTCGCTAATTAGAATTTGCCAATATTTACTTTCTAAATTAAGAGTCTGAACAACGCTTGGTATCCGGCCTGCCCACTCTTTGATTTGGGCGAGGAAGTTAATTGGTCGCTCAAGATTGGGGTTGAGTAGAGTGCTGTCGGCAAAAGACCAGACGATTAAATCGTGTTTCAACCCTAAGGCTTGTTCTGTTCCGACGGTAGCATGGTTAATGTTATGTTTTTGTAATATTTCTTTGATTGCATCTACGCCGATGCCAAATGAGCGCAGATTATGGCCGGAGCAAGATTGGCAATTAGATGGGGTATTCTGGTTAAGCTGGCAGTTAAGGCAGTTAAAAAAACTTTTGGATTCTATTAAATTAACGTTGCCATCGCATTTTGGACAAGTAAGGCTCCAGCCGCAACTTATACAGGATAGAGTTCCTCCAAAGCCCGTTCTCGGTGCAATAATGAGGGGCGTTTTGGCTTTGTTTAAGGCTTCTATGGTAGTCCGCGCTAAGAGCTGACTTGTAATCTTAATTAGTTTAATCTGAGGCGGTCTTGGCTTGGATTTAATCCGTTTGATTTGTTTGTTCTGCTCTCTTTGAAGTAGTCCTAGACTGGGAAGGCTGGCACCAATTAGTAATTTTGTTTGCTCAATTTTAACCCGGTACCAGGCCAAGGTTGAGCTGTCTAAGTAGGGGCGTTGCTCGTCTTGATGGGCAATATTATGCACATCATCGACAACAATTAACCCGAGGTTAGCTGCCGGCCACCCGATTATTTTTCTAGTACCGATGAGGATTTTGACGTAGTTTTTTCGCCATTTTATATATACGTCGTTTTCTTGAGTCGGGTTAAGATTCGTAACTGTAACTGCGTCGAGATCCGTCAAATTTTCTTTAATGAGCTTGTGGGTAGATTGGGGACTAATAATCATGACTTGCTGGTTGACTTCAGTTAGGCGTTGGCTGAGATTGCGATAAGTTTTTACTCTTTCCGCTAATGAATTATAGATTGCATATCGATCAAATTTTCCACGGATTTGCGATGGCAAAGGCAAATCCATGTTAGTTTTTTTGAGGAGTGACGGAACGAATTTGAATAAAATATTAGAGACAGGCTGATGTGTTAAAGAGCTAATTTTAATTGTTAAGGCGATGGATTCCACCGTAATCCAGTTGGTGGCGAGAACTTTTACTACTGGCTTGAGCTTGGTTTTGAGCGGTGGTCTTTTTTTGCTAAGCCTAATGATTAGTCCGAATTTGGTCGTTTGTCCGAAGGGAACTACTACTAGAGATCCAACCAATGCCCGCGGGTAATCTTTGGGTGAAATAGTATAAGTGAGAGCCGAGCCGAAATTGGCCTTAACCAAGACCTCGGCGAACATTAAGATTCGATTGGATTATCGACGGTGCCAAAATCAGAAAATGGAAAAACTATTACCAAAGCTCGGCCAATAATCTTGTCTTTGTCGAGCGGTCCCCAGCGCCTTGAGTCCGAGGAGTGGTCGCGGTTATCACCCATTACAAAATACTCATCGTTGCCCAGTTTTTGTTCGAGGAAAAAGTCAGGATCGCTCGTCGGATTAACTGAAACGGGCTCTAGGATATAGTCTTCGTTGATTTTTTGGTCATTGATTAGCACTTCGCCATCTCGGATCGTTACTTTGTCTCCGGGAAGACCAATCACTCGCTTGATGTAGTTTTGGCTACTATCTTCTGGTGAAACAAAAACTATGACTTCACCACGCTTTGGATCGCCAAGGCGATAGCGGATCTTGTCGACGACTAAGTAGTCTGCGTTGTGAAAGTTGGGCTCCATGCTACTGCCCTGAACCAAAAAGGGCTGGGCAATAAAAGTTCTAACAATGATCGCGGCGATTATTACGAAAGTAATTGTTTTTAGCGTTTCGTATGCTGATTCCGGGGGTTTACCGGTATATTGTTGGGATAAAGCAGTCATTTTTCTCCACTCATTAAAAGCAATTATTTGCTACGGTAAGCATACAATGAAAAAGGTCTATTTGTCAGGTCTATTGTTAGCTTTGATAGTAGTTATTGATCAGTCAGTTAAGAGACTGTTATTTGATCAGTCGGTTCAGAATTCAGGAATTGGATTTGGATGGTTGATTGGTTCTAACTATCCACTAATGCTGTCTCTGAGCTGTTTGCTAACTGGCATTGTTGCTTGGTTTTGGTATCGATCCAGGAGTCTGAGTTGGCTTTTAGTCCTGGCCGGTGCGTTGTCTAACGTTATTGATAGATTGCTGTATGGCGCCGTAATCGATCCTCTTGATTTGTTTGGCTACAGCTTAAATTTAGCTGATGTGGTAATTAGCGCCGGGGTAGTTTTATTAGTTTGGCGATCGTTTAAGATGAGATCTTTTTAACTAGAGTGCTAAACTTTTCTGGATCCTTGACTGCGAGTTCAGAAAGAACTTTACGGTTAAGATTAAGTTCTGATTTAGTAAGCAAGGGAATGAACTTGGAATAAGTAAGGCCGTTTTGCCGAAGAGCAGCGTTGAGTCGGATTATCCAAAGACGGCGAAAAGTTCGTTTTTTAACTTTACGATCCCGATAGGAATTGTGCATCGCTCTGAGCGACGCCTGGCGAGCCAGGCGAACTAAGTTTTTGCGACCATGACGAAAACCCTTAGTAAGGGCGAACAGATTCTTTCTTGTTTTGCGGACTTGGGTGCCGCGTTTAACTCGGGGCATAATTTATCCTATTTTAGATAAGGGAGTAATTTGCTGATCTTGTTTGTTTCAGCTTTGCTTAATAATTTTGTTTGGCGCGAAGCTCTTTTGGCGCGCGGAGACTTGCCAGTGGTTCGGTGCTGGGCACTCATGTTTTGAGCCTGGAAGCGATTTCCAACTTTCTTCTTAATTCTTTTTTGAGCTGATTTATGGGTTTTGAGCTTACTCATATTGTCCTTTATTTGAGAATAGCTGTAATTCGATTGCCTTGTCTATCCAAAGATTCTATCTCGGCGCCTAGTCGTTCTGCAAAATCGATCATTTTTTGTTTGGCATCTTCGGCAAAGGCATTTTCTCTACCAATTAAGCGCATAAATAGTTTGATCCGATCGCCTTTTTTAATAAAGCGTTCGGCTCTTTTGACCTTAGTATTAATATCGTGTTCGCCAATTCTGAATGATAGTTTTATTTCTTTGACTTCGCCTGATTTTTGCTGGGCTTTGTGCTTGCGAGCCCGTTTTTCTTCTTCGTATTTATGTTTGCCGAAGTCCATCAATTTTACAACGGGTGGATTGGCGTTGCTACCAACCTCAACTAAATCCAGGTTAGCATCTTGAGCTAAAAAGAAAGCCTGTTCGCGACTGACCTTGCCGAGGTTATTGCCATTTTCGTCAATAACCATAAGTTCAGGCGCAATGATTTCTTCATTAACTCTCTTGCTGTCTGCTATTGATTCCTCCCGTTGAGGTTTCGAATTGACTAGGCGCGAGTCTATCACGTTTAACTATGACTTTCAAGCTTTTAGGGATGACAGTTGCCGAAAATGGAATATGGGTAAATTCAAGTTGGCCTTGCTTAAGGGCAGCTCCAATCGGTGCTTCTAAGCGGTAGGCTTTGGCTTGGAACGTTGAGATTTCCGAGACGGTTTCTTTCCTGCCGGTAATCCAACTTAAGCTTCTAGAGATACCTGCCGATTTTTCGAAAGTTTTTTTTAGAACAATGCGACCGTTGCCAGCAATTCTGATTTGGGTTACGTCGGCTTCAACCATCGCATCGTCAATTAGCAGTCTGATTTTGACTGCATGGCTGAAATCGTTAAAAATTTCGGTAAAAAAGAACTTGTTGGGCTCGATTTTCGTGACCGGGACAAATTTTAGCCGCCGATATTTGAGAGCCTCGGCCGCCTCATCAATGTTATTGATATTAGAAATTAAACTTAGGGAGCTGAAATTTTCGAGCGGCAAGGCTCCGAAGGTATAGGGTGTACCTGCTAGTAGGAGGCCGACCGTATTAATGAGCTTTTCCGAACCGATTGCAACCAAGGTAGTATAGCGTTTAGCTACGCCTATTTCGGCGATTTCTTCAATGGAGCGATTGGGCGAGGCCGTAACAAATTCGCCTGCGATTCCTAGGTTCGTAAGCTTGGCTCTTAAGTCGTCAATAGTTTTTTGCTCCTCGCGACTACGAGGAGGATCTAAGATGTAATAATACATCTCGACCTAATTAGTCTTCTAATTCGAAGGTTGGTCCTGCTGGCGCGGTGACCGGTTGTTGATCGGTTTTTTCCTTATCCTTTGGTTGTTGGATTTTGGAGTCCTTAATAGCTGAGCTATCCTCTTTGATTTTCTTTTTGTCTGTCTTTTCTTCAGTTTCGGTTTTAGCCGTATCAAGTCCGTTCTCGGGTGACATGCTGCACTTGCCGTTAAAAGACGCGCCCGATTTAATAATTAACTCTTTAGTGGTAATGCCGCCATTTATTTTTGCCGTTGGCAAGAGCTCAAGTTTTTGATGGGCAGTAACTGAGCCGTTGACCCGGCCAGAAATACTAACCATCTGAGCACTCACTGGTCCTTTGACAGTTGCAGTTTCGGCGATGATGACGGTTTTATCCGATGCTACTTCGCCTTCAACGCTGCCGTGGACAGTGATGTCATTAACGTCACTGATTGTTCCAGTGAGTTTAACATTGGCTCCAACAACAGTGCCTGGACCGGCAACTGTATCGTCGGTTGTGCCTTCAAACATTGGGTGACCTCCTGTGCGCTCCGCCCCTTAAGTCGCGCCAAAGTTTAATAGATGATCGTAGCGTAGCAAAGGCCTCGTTACCTTGCAAGAACGGGTTATTTTGGGTTATACTACCGGATATTTGACTGAGGAATTAGGAACTTTACTGTCTTTAAAGTAGTGATCCAGGTCGAATTTAAGTCTATCAGTGTTGAATTCGGGAGTGTTATGGCTAAAAAGAACTCATATTTGGTAGTCGAGGGAGCGCGCGTCCATAATCTGCAAAACATTTCGGTAAAGATTCCCCGCGATAAGATCACTGTTATTACGGGCTTGTCTGGTTCTGGTAAATCATCATTGGCTTTTGACACGATCTATGCGGAAGGCCAACGGCGTTATGTTGGCTCACTGTCGTCATATGCACGGCAGTTTTTTGAATCTCTTCAAAAGCCCGATGTTGACTTAATTGAAGGGCTTGCGCCAGCGATTTCGATCGATCAAAAAAGCACTTCTCGATCTCCTCGTTCAACTGTAGCGACGATGAGCGAAATTTATGACTATTTGCGATTGCTATTTGTGCGTATTGGCACTCCACACTGTCCAACCTGTGACGAGGAGCTTGAAATTAGGGAAAAATCAAAGAGCCTTAAGCCTAACCGTGTCCGCCGTGGCAGTAAGAAAAAGAAGACAATCAAAGAAATGTATTGCCAGAGATGCGACCAGATTTTTCCCGAACTAACTTTGAGTTCGTTCTCTTTTAATAATCCCCAGGGTGCGTGTCGTTCTTGTCAGGGCTTAGGCACCCAGTGGAGCTTGGATCCACAGTTGGTATTGCCAAATCCGCGTTTGACTTTAGCCGAAGGGGCAGTGCGACCTTGGTCAAGATTAGGTAATCAAGGCAACTTGGTTGAAAAATTTCTCGAGAAAATGGAAGCAACCACTGAGGTTTCCAAGGACGAGCCAGTGGGACAAATGTCGGTTTCCGATTATCGGGTTATGCTTTATGGTAACGGTTCGGATTTCGAGGGCATTTTAGCTCATTTGGAGGAGCGTTACCGGTCGACCAGTTCATCTTATGTCAGGACTGAGATCGAACGCTATATGATCGAGAAGGAGTGCAAGGATTGCTTGGGTACGAGACTAAAGGCCGAGGCACGGGCTGTTAGAATTAATGGTTTTTCGATTACTGATATTAATTCCCAGACCATTTTAGCGGCAACCGATTTTGTTTTGAGTTTAGTGTCGCAACTTAAGGGAGAAAAAGCAGAAATAGCTAAATCCGTACTGCGTGATATTAGTGCGCGTTTAAGCTACTTAAAGCAGGTTGGGTTGGGTTATCTAACTTTGGACCGGGGTGCTGATACCTTGGCGGGTGGTGAGGCCCAGCGAATTCGCTTGGCGACCCAGCTGGGATCTGGCCTAACGGGTGTTTTGTATGTCTTAGATGAGCCATCGATTGGACTGCATCCAAAGAACTTAGAAGATCTTATTAAGACCGTTGAAGAATTAAGGGATTTAGAAAATACAGTTGTCGTTGTTGAACATGATGCTCAGATGATTAATCGCGCTGATTATATTATTGATATTGGTCCAGGGGCTGGAGTGAATGGCGGACAGGTGATTGCAGCTGGTACGCCTCAGGAAGTGATGGCGGATAAAAAATCTTTGACAGCCCAATATTTAAGAGGGGACAAAAAAATAAGTTCCAAGACCAGGCGCCGCCAGCCAAAGGCGGGGTCAATTCGGGTAGTCGATGCCAATTGCTTTAATTTAGATAACGTAACTGTTGATTTTCCCTTGCAGACATTAACTTGCGTTACTGGTGTTTCTGGTTCTGGTAAGTCAACCTTAGTCCAGCAAATTCTAGCTAAGGCTTTGGCTCGACAGTTTCACCAAGCCAAGGCTGAACCAGGTGCCCACAAAGAGATTATTGGCACGGAAAAAATCGATAAGGTGATTAGTGTTGACCAGTCGCCGATTGGTCGCACGCCACGCTCTAATCCGGCCACTTATACGAATGTTTTTGGTCTGATCCGCGATTTATTTGCTGATCAGCCATCGGCCAAGCGAGCTAAATATGCGGCTGGCCATTTTAGTTTTAATGTTAAGGGCGGGCGTTGTGAGGAATGCCGCGGTGATGGTTTGATCAAGCACGAAATGCATTTTATGCCTGATGTTTACATTACATGCGAAGCTTGCCAGGGGAGTCGCTACAAAAAAGAGATTCTTGACATTACTTATAAAGACAAAACAATTTATGACGTTTTAAGAATGACGATCGACGAAGCTAAAGACTTTTTTGCCGATCTGCCGGCGATTAGCGGTAAGTTAAAAGTTTTATCGGCGGTCGGTTTGGGTTATTTAGAACTTGGTCAGCCGGCGACAACTTTGTCCGGCGGCGAGGCACAACGAATTAAATTAGCAACTGATTTGGCTCGGCAATCGACTGGCAAGACTCTTTATATCTTGGATGAGCCTACAACCGGTTTGCATTTTCACGATGTTAAATGCTTGCTTAACGTTCTTCAGGCATTGGTAGATAAGGGTAATACCGTGTTAGTAATTGAGCATAATTTGGATGTTATTGCTCAAGCTGATTGGGTAATTGATATGGGGCCGGGCGGCGGTGATGACGGCGGTCAAGTAGTGGCCGTTGGTTCTCCAGAAGCTGTCGCTAAAAACAAAAATTCAGCCACTGGTAGATACTTAAAGCAGGTTCTTAAAGACCAGCAAGTTGCCAAAAAAGAATTGGTAATTGCTTAAATTTTGTTAAACTAAAATCAATTAATTGGAGGGTTTTGAAAAATATTGCCGTGAAGTTTCTTGCTTTTTTTTTAATAACGAGTCTTTTTAGTCCGTATTTTGTATTTGCTCAAAATGGAGATGCGCCTATACCAACGGAAGTAACCCTGCCTACTGGAGATTTGGGTGACCCTTCTCCTACACAATCAACTGGCACATTTGAAGGTGAGCCTCCGCTTCCCACAGAAGTCGACATTAATGATCCGGCTTTGACAGTTGACTCAGGTTCTTCAAGTGGTTCAGGAGGAGGATTAA
>JAGQLE010000034.1 GCA_020429585.1 Candidatus Berkelbacteria bacterium | reverse complement strand
AATAGCGACGCGTCTCATTGATCAGCTATGGGGAAAAGTGCGGCATCGTCAGTTTTTCGGGTACGCCGAAGATGCGTGTAATTTTCACCCTGGGGTTAAGGGTAGATGGTATGTTGTATATCGCTACCTAAATCTTAAACATTCCGGCCTAGTTTTGGCCTGGAAGATATCAAAAACAGAGATCGAGCTAACCCGCAAACTGCACCCTTAAAAGGGTGCTTTTTTTATTGCGTAGTTGTCGGTGTTTTTAGCACTGCTATTTCTTCATGGATAACGGAAATATCCGGAGGCACTACCTCAAACCAACTCTTGCCACGGACAAGTTTAATTTCTTGATTGTTCTCATCAAAAAGCTTAAGGGACGAGCCCTTAGTCGGCTTTTTCCAGGTTGCTTTAGTGACTTGGCCATTTTGAAAGATTAGAGCACTCCCCTCTCCTTCGGTGTCCATAAACCATTCGCCCTTGCCATGGTTGGTATTGGGGTCGTAACGGCGATTAACAGTTACAGTAATAACATTTTTGACTGCTATTTGGTCGCCGGTGACGCGGTCAACGTGAGGTTCTCCTGCTAGGTTTCTTTTATATGTATTAAGATCGCGATCGTAAGTCCAATCGACTTTGTAGCTGGGTGAGGAGAAATCAATAGCAATACTGGCTTCGGCTGGACGTTGCTCGAGTTGGGCTTCATCGCTAAATTGATAAGTTTCAAAATCAGCTTCCAAGCTTACCTCTTTTTTGCTGGCAAAATCGTATAGATCGGCAGTCGAAGTAAAGAGGGTGTGTTCGGACGCGATACCAGGCTGGGGTTCGCGGTGAAAGTAACCATTAGTATGAGGTAGATCGACAATATTATTACTACTACTGATTGCAGCTAGGCCGGCCTGTGAGCCGCCAGCATGCACATAGAGGGCATGGTAGCCAGAGGCCCAGTTCACAAAGTAAGGTCGGGCTGAGCGGACAGGTCCGATCTTTTCGGCGTCTTGACTGGAAAAGACGGCCATAAAGCGAGTTATTCCACCTTCGACAATTGCTTCCCAGACTTGGCTAGCGTTAATTAGGCCTGCTTGAGGCCGTGCCTGAGGATGGTTTTCGACCATGACTGCTAGCGGTCGTCGATTAGCTATCTCTGGTTCAACCATAGTGCCATCTACTACCGAAGGGTCTAATTTTGGTTTTTCTTCCTGGGAGACATTCTTGATTGAATCGGCTGTTTCTTGATCGGTTGGAGTTTGGGTCTCAGCTTTGAAATAACGTTTATAGCTAATTAATCCGACAATAATGGTTAAGCTCAATACTAAGATTCCAATGATAAATAAAGCTTTGTTTTTAGGTTTGCTGAGCCAAACCTTTAGAGAATCAATTAATCTAGGTTTTTGTTCGTTCATGACTTAACGATAATCTTTTCTAATTACCTGGTAGCCGAAGCTTAAGACCGACCCAAAGCCAATTAGGCCGATTACCATAGCTATAATTCCGCCCAAGATAGGCAGAAAGCTAATTAAAGTTACGATTGCAACTCCGGCCAAAAGTGCCATCATCGGCGACCACTTACTGGAACTAATTAAGTCTCCAATCCACATATAGCCGAAGATGGAACCCAAGAGCCAGGCCAGTGATAATACTAGGCCGACGAGAATTGCAACTGGAATTGTTAGGGTCAAAACAACCAAGGCAAGAATAACAGGCAAAGAGATTATTACTCCCACTAAGCCAATAAGAAGAGAATTGAGGTAATTTGAAGAAGTGTTTTTGCGCAATTTATCAACAAATTTTGGAACAAGCAGATATAGCACTAAGCCCAGAATTAAGGTCGATAGTAGAGTGTAGATCTTAGTAAAGATCTTGATTCCAGCCAAAGCAAAAAAGCCAGCGCCATGCATTGGTCTATTTGTCTGATTTAAGCTTCCGGTAGTTAGGTCAAGTGACCCTTTGACCTGATCGCTACGCTGTGGGGTGAATTCTTTTTCGAGTTGACCTTCAATATTGCCGCCCACCATTGCCTGGTCACCTAAGACTAGATTGGAGGCACCGATTTTAACATTGCCAAAGACTGATCCATTAATAGTAACTTGACCGGCATAAACCATTAGGTCGCCGGAGACGTCGCCGTTGATTACGACTTCTGCCCCAAAGGCTAGTACATCGTGGCCAACCGTTGCTTTGTCGCCAATTTCGATTAGTCGGCCAGCCGCAATGACGTCGCCATCTACTTTTTTAGTAATGGAAATGGTCTCGCCGGCGGCGACCGCATCGCCACCAACATTATTTTCTACCTTGATATTGGTTCCGGCCAAAAAGACGTTTCTCCTGATAAGGCCGCGGATATCAATTCGGTTTCCTGCCCCGATCAAGGTATCGTCGACCGTTTGGTCAGCCTCAACTCTAATGTTGCCAGCTTCGTTTGGCTCGGTAACTTGTGCAGCCTGGGCAGGTAAGACAGTAATTAATCCTAAAATAGCACCCAAGCTTAGTATTTTAATGAGTTTCATTTCCCTCCTATAGATAGCGCCATTATATCACTAATCAATTACTTCCGGGTTTAAAAGCAGCTTTTCGAAAAATCTCAATAATCTGATTAATTTTCTTTCCGGCGCTTTAACCGGTTTAATCAGCAAAGTTTTAGTTTTAGCTAATTTGCCGGCAATAATATCGGTAATTATCAGGTCACCAACCATTAAAACCTCATTGGGTTTTAGCCCAAGAGCTCCAACTGCTTGATTCAATGAGAAAGGAATTGGTTTTATAATAAAATTTGTCGCATAAGCCTTAATTCCTAAGCGCTTTGCCTCTTTTATCATAATTTTGTAAGAGCGTTGGAAAGTCAGTTTGTTGGATACAATCATGATATTGTCGGCGCCAAAATAGTCGATCCAGTTTTTAAGTAGTTCCTCTCTGGATTCAGCTAGTTCTTGGCCAGCACTCGAGATCAAGGTGTTGTCATAATCAAAAATTACGCCTTTAACGCCGGCTTTTTTAAGTTCAGCCAAAGTCAGATCTTCTAAGTGGTCTAAATAATAGTCCGGATTAAACCAAGACCAACGAGTTTGTATTTTTGACATAGAAAAACTCCGCCTTAATTTTAACGGAGTTTTTCTGTTTTGGAACCTTTAGTAAATGTAGCCAACGATTAGACCAGAATTGTTATTGATTTGTCGGGTTGAAACAATGCCCCATCCGTTAAAGTTCATATCCGAAGTCGTAACCGTATCGCCGTCGACCGCAATAACATAGCCGACATGACCATAGCCACTTTCTCGAGTAACTAGAATTGATCCTACTTGAGGAGTTCGACCAACTGCATAGCCGCGGGCGGCCGCACCGTTATACCAGTTGATAGCGTTTCCTAGGGCATTAGGCAGGTCGGGGCGTTTTTGCTTGGACCACCAGGTACAATAACCATAAGGATAGGTATTGCCGCCTTGGGGAGTTCGGTCGATTTCTTGACTAGTAGCAGCTGGTTCGACTGGATGATCAGTAGTGCTTGTCGGTTCGGTGGCCTGGCTGGCTCGAGCTCTAGCTAAAGCAATTGCTCTGGCCCGAGCAGCAGCATTCTGACGCTGGAGCTCAGCGAGGCGCTCTTGTTCGGCAATCAGCTCTTTTTCTGGAGTACCGATATCGGTAGTTGTTATTAGGGGCTTGGTAGCAACTCCGGTTTGCTTACGAGCTGCAGTTGCCTTGTTGAGCTCGGCAAAGTCAATGCTGGCTAGTTGTGCCTTGTCATTACTGACGGATCCGGCAGCATCAGCAGCTTGAACGGATGAGTACGGATTAGGGGTAAAAAGGATTAACCCTATTAAAGCCAGGCTAGGAAGCTTTCTGACGTGAGTTTTAGCCAACTTGGCTCTAACCCACATAGCACGCTTAAAAGCCCCAAAATGGCCATTTAGGGACGTTTTTAGGCGTATAAGCGGGGGTTCGTCTTGATCTGGTACTAAAAACATATTCATTCTTACTCCTCATCTAACCTGTTATCCAGGTTAAAAAGTTATAAATAAAAAATGACTACCACGAGGTAGTCACTTGTTACGCCGGTTATACTACCAGCTCCAAAAACTATGTCAAGACCGTTCGTTTACTTTATGATTTTTACCAGTTTAAGAGAAGAGCTTTGGCCAGATAATATGCGGACGTTGGCCGATTGGGTGTGGAAAAACTCTGCAATTAAAACCACAAGTTCGGCGTTAGCCCTCCCTTTTTCTGGGGCGGCTTTGAGCCAAACTTTGTAAGTTGCTAACTGGTCAACACTGGGTATTTGTTCGATTTTTGTTTGGGCTTGGCCAGTTTTAACTTTTAACCTAATCGTCATACTCGCGAATTAATCCCAGTCTTTTAAGTTTGGAGCTTTTTAGGATTAGCGGTAGAAATGGTTTTGCTCGCACTATTTTAATATGATTCCTGCCTATTTTTTGTAGTTTTTCTCTTAAAAAGCTTAGATCCTTCATCTGATCGTAGCCCAGACAGATTACGTCGATGTTTTTAGTGGCTAGAAGGTCGAATTTTACCCCTTCTTGACCAAGAATGACCTCGTCGGCGATATTGAGTTTTGTAAGGGTTTGCTTTCGTTTTTTTTCAGAAAAAAGCGGTGCTTGTTTTTTACGGACCACGATGTTGGAATCTCGAGCCACCACCACGGTTAGGTGGCCGAGTTTCTTGGCTTGTTTTAAAAAGCTGATATGGCCGGGGTGCAACCCATCAAAACTGCCAAATACATATACTTTTACCTCTTTATAATTCATATGACTTTCATTGATTTGCTGTCATTCTAGGATCGTTGCAATAAACAAAAAACGCCTCCTAAGGCGCTCTTTGGTGGAGAAGTTATGCGAGGAGGGTAACCACATAACTAACTCCATAATTAAGATACCAAACGAAAATCGAACACGTCAATTGCAAATGAGTGGAAAAAACCGGGGATAAACTGTGTAAGGCCGAACAAACTACGAACGAATAGGAT
>JAGQLE010000033.1 GCA_020429585.1 Candidatus Berkelbacteria bacterium | reverse complement strand
AGTGGCGGAACTGGCAGACGCGCAGCCTTGAGGGGGCTGTGGGATTTATCCCGTGGAGGTTCGAGTCCTCTCTTGCCCACCAAGTTTTAAGGGTCCATAGCTCAGCTGGTAGAGCGCCTCGTTTACACCGAGAAGGTCCTCCGTTCGAGTCGGAGTGGACCCACCATTCAATGCCTGGGTAGCTCAGTGGTAGAGCAGGGGCCTGAAGAGCCTCGTGTCGATGGTTCGATTCCGTCTCCAGGCACCATCAAATAAGAATAAAAAAGATCCTAGCTAGGATCTTTTTTCGATATCCGCTTCGTTTCTTTGTACCATTCATCGACATGCTTAAAGCGGTCAGCACTAGAGAGCCCTGTTAGCGACTTAACACCCTTAATACTTTGATCCGTACCAAATTGGACGCTGATTTGATCTAACTCAATAGCCGGAACTTCTCGATTAAAAATATCTTGAAACTGAGCATATAGGTTGACTCGCTGGTCTACATCATTACTTTGGCGGGCTTTTTCCAAAAGGCGGTCCGCATCGATATTGGCAAAATTAGAGAGATTCAATCCTTCTTCACCGATTTGCGATGAATGCCAAAACGGATAAGGATCCGGATCGCCTCCAAAATCCAAACCGTAAATTAAAAGCTGATATTTCCTCTGTGGGACAATCTCATTAGCTAGCTCTGTAGCTGTAAATGTTTCTATTTTGACTGTGGCTCCCAGTAATAGCCACTTATCAGCTAATGTTCTTGCTAATTCCTCATGGCGAGGATTAGCAAGCGTTGTAATCGTTAATTCGATTGGATTATCTAGGGAGTCGCCGTTATTGAGCCGCCGCCTAGTATCGGCGTCGGCAACATTTTCGTTTTTAGTATTGAAAAATAAATAGATTCGTCGTGGCAAATCTATTTGCCAACCATTGAGACTATCGGCCAAATTAGTATTCTCCACATCGGCAAGGTTAGCAACGCCATCTATTTCCCCGTCGGCCAAAGCCTGAGTAAGATTAAATCCATCAAGGTAAACACGTAAAATAATCTTCTCTAAAAATGGCTGAGCCAGGGCATCTGGCCGAGGAATAAAGCTAATCTCACCCTTCTTCTGCTCTTCAATCTGAAACGGTCCATAAGGAAAAATCGGTTCCGCCGTTGTCGCTAAAAAAGGAGAGAATGGCTGGCTAAGATTAAAGATTACTTGCGTATCGGTTACCTCGAAATCAATATCGGGAAAAAGCTGATGATTGTCTTCTATTGACTGGCGGATCTTGTCCGCATCAAAAGCCGGCTTAAGGTTAAACGTATATACTTTATCCTCATCGCTGATCTGCCAACTCTCAGCCAAGGCAGGCTGAATCTGTCCATCATCATCTAGTCGAGTTAAACCGACCTTGGTTAACATATTAATAGCTGGCGTCACATCGGATAGTGACGAAGCAACGATTCCCTCGCGATAGATGCCACCGGACACTGCAACCTCAACCTTATTAGCCAGCCAGCCTTTACGCCAAATCCAATAACCAGAACTACTCGCTACCAGCAAGAAAAATATCATCAAGATAAGCTCAAGCCAATTAAAATTGCTCGAGACTCTCCCCAAAAGAGAAAGTTTATTTTTCAGAGATACTCCTAAGCAGACAGAAGCAGATTCGCAAAGGCAACGATTACAAAAAATATTGCCAAAACTATTGTCGCTCTAAATAGCGCTCTCTCGATTCCCCGCTTACTACGGTAAACATTACCGCCACCGCCAAAAGCCCCGCCTAAACCAGTACCTTGCTGCTGGATTAGAATCGAAGCCATCAAAAGAACGGATACAATGACCGTAACGATATTTAAAATTAATTCTGTATTCATAATATGGAGGCCGCGGCGGGAATCGAACCCGCGAATAAGGGTTTTGCAGACCCCTGCCT
>JAGQLE010000032.1 GCA_020429585.1 Candidatus Berkelbacteria bacterium | reverse complement strand
AAGGTTGGGTAAAACTATTTTTTGAACGACTAGTTCGTTTTGTGTTAGGGTGCCAGTTTTATCGGATGCAATCATCGTGATTGATCCAAGGGTTTCGATTGCTGCTAGTTTGCGGATAATGGCATTTTTACGAGCCATCTTTTGAACGCCCACAGCCAGAGCAATCGTCATAATGGCGGGTAGTCCCTCTGGTATAGCTGAGACGGCAACAGCGACAGCGGTTAAAAACATCGTTAATGGGTCACGGCCTTGAACCAGTCCGATTAAAGCTATAGATGTGACAGCGATCAAGACGATGCCCAAGAGTTGTTTGCTTAGTAGGTTGAGGTTTTTGTTTAAAGGGGTTTCTTCGGGAACTGTTTCGCTGGTTGCGGTAGCGAGGCGGCCAAATTCTGTTTTATCACCAGTTGCAATCGTGACACCGAGGGCTCGGCCACTTAAGACTGAAGTACCTGCAAAAGCAAGGTTTTGTCTTTTTCCAAGGCTCGTGTCACTGGGAACGACCCTGGTTCTCTTGGAAATGGGAAGAGATTCTCCAGTTAGGGTTGACTCATCGATTTTTAAACTACTTACTTCGATCAACCTAATGTCAACCGGAACTCGATTGCCTTCTGTTAATTCTATAATGTCGCCCAGAACGATCCCATTCGAGGCAATTATCTTTGTTTCCCCATTCCTTATTACTCTGGCTTTCGGAGACAAGAATTTCTTAAGTGCTTCTAGGCTCTGTTCGGCACGGCTTTCTTGGACAAAACCGATAATGGCATTAATAAGTATTACGACTAAGATGACATAAGCATCAATTGTTAGTTTGAGAAAAAGCGAGATTAAGGCAGCGATTAGGAGCACGTAAATAAGCGGACTAGTAAACTGCGAAAAAAACAGCTGCCAGGGGCTGTTTTTTTTGGTTTCAGCCAATTTGTTTTCACCGTACCGTTGGAGTCGATGTCCGACTTCTCTTTCTGTCAGTCCAGTCGGTTTTGTTTTAGCTGCGACCAAGCTTTCTTTAACTGATAGAGCGTGCCAAATAATTTTGGCCATACCCCTCCAAAACATTTTAATTTTACCAGAAGAAAAATCGTTTCGTCTGTGTGTTAAACTCGGTATAGTTTAATCCTTGGAAATAAATAACCAGCTAAGATCTAGTGGAGGTCTATGAGTAAAGTTCATAACCTAATAATTATTGGGTCAGGCCCGGCAGGTCTGACGGCGGGCCTATATGCAGCCCGGGCAGAATTGGAGCCATTGATTATCGGCGGACTCGAAGCGGGCGGACAGTTGATGTTGACAACTGAGGTAGAGAACTTCCCTGGCTACGAAAGCATTCTCGGCCCCGAGCTCATCGATAAGATAACTAATCATGCAAAAAAGTTTGGTACTGAGTTGATTAGGGAAAACGTTACTAAAGTTGATTTTAGCTCGCAGCCATTAAAGGTGTGGGCGGGCGATCAGGAGTACCATTCTAAGTCGGTTATTATTGCGACCGGCGCTTCGGCTCGTTGGTTGGGTTTGGATTCGGAGACCCGTCTTCGTGGCAAGGGTGTTTCTTCTTGTGCAACTTGCGATGGATTTTTCTTTAAGGATAAAGACATTGCGGTGGTGGGTGGAGGTGATTCCGCTTTGGAGGAGGCGACATTTCTAACTAAATTTGCTTCTAAAGTATCAGTAATCGTTCGTCGTGATGAGTTGCGTGCTTCCAAACCGCTTCAGAAAAGAGCTCAAGAGAATCCAAAAATTGAGTTTGTTTGGAACTCAGAAGTACAGGAAGTTTTAGGTGATAGTAAAGTCGAAGGCGTGCGATTAAAAAATAATAAGACCGAAGCGGAGTCGGATTTAAAACTAGATGGTTTATTTGTCGCCATTGGCCATACTCCCAATACAGGAATTTTTGAAGGCCAGATTGATCTAGATGAAAAAGGCTATATTAAACCAGTTAAAAACACAGCTGCTAGTGTGTCTGGGATATTTGTCGCCGGTGATGTCGAAGATATCCGTTACCGCCAAGCAATTACGGCAGCTGGCTCCGGCTGTAAGGCTGCTTTAGATGCCGAAAAGTGGTTAGCGGAGCAGGGTAACGCTTGACAATAAAACTTAAATTTGAAAAAACGTACATATAACAATTAAATGATCTAAATTTGGAAGTGAGGTGAGATTCCTCCGCTGTGCCGCAACGGTAATAATCGTAAGATTTAGCCCGGTCGTTATTTAGATTAATGCCTTCCCGAGCAGGAATTATTAAATCTTCCTCTAGGGAAGATTTTTTAGAAAGGAAGAAAATGAAAGCACTTAAATGGGTGGCACTAATTTTATTGGTAGTTGGGGGAGCTTGGTATTTTGGTCCTTTTAGATCCGATAACAGCAAAACAAATTCCGACAATGTTGAGGTGAATGCAGTTGATCAAGTTCATCTTGTCATTGATAATGAGTCTATTGATCTAAGCGCAAATTCTGGAACGAGCGTTTTGGATTTAATGAATACTGCTCAAGTCGAAAGCAAGTTAAACTTCTCTGGCCAAGAGTTCGAAGGTCTCGGCTTTTTAGTACAGGAAATTAATGGGGTAAAAAATAGCTCTGACGAAAACACTTATTGGACCTTATACGTTAATGGCGAGATGGCTCAGGTAGGCGTTTCCGAGCAAAAAATTAGTAGTGGTGATATCATCGAGTGGAAATATGAAAAAATTGAATTTTAAGCAACGTCTCGCCCTTTTTGTAAACAAACATTCGCTTCTATTAGTTATTGCACTGTTGTCGTTCGGAGTTATTGCCCGATTAGCTCCTCATGCTCCGAATTTTGCTCCGATTGGCGCCATCGCTTTGTTTGGCGGCTTGTATTTGCCCCGACGAGTAGCACTTTTTGCCCCGATTTTGGCAATGCTAGTAAGTGATTACTTGATTGGTTTTTATAGTCCACTGGTCATGGCTTCTACTTACGTAAGTTTTACTATCATCGGCTTATTGGGCTTAACGGTAAGGCGTAACAAAAACTTTGCGAATGTTGCCGGCGCAACAATGTTGGGCTCGGTAATATTCTTCCTAGTGACAAATGCGGCCGTTTGGAAATTCGGTTCTTTTTATCCGGCTGATATTTCCGGATTGATGGCAAGTTATATCAATGCGATTCGGTTTTTTAGAAATACCTTTTTGAGCGATGCTCTCTATGTCGGTGTCCTAGCTGGATCCTACGAATTTGTGACATCGTGGGCTTCACGGGAGCTGAGTTTGGGATTAAATACTTTCGAACCAGTTAAGTCCTAATACTTATACAAATAGATCTTTGAGCCCAGGGGCGTATTGATTGTTCGGCTCGGTTTTTTGTTGGGTAATTTAAACGACTGGCTTATTACCCGGGTGCCGGGTTTGAGTTCTTGTTCGAATTTGGATTCGAGTTTACTCATGACCTTGGGAAACAGATAGCAATATATAATGTCTGCTTGCGACAGATTGGATCGATAGATATTGTCCTGTTTGATTTGGATGTCGTCGCGTTGCCAGAAAAATACTCGACTACACCAAGTATAGAATGGAGAGATTTCGATACCGGTCGCTCGAGCGCCATGGTCGGCCATATAGCGGCTAATAAAGCCAAAGCCAGAGCCGAGTTCGTAAAATTTCTCTCCTTTTTTAAGCTCGGAGAGTTTTAATATTTCTTTTGACAGGGTTCGATTAGAGCTCACAGCAGGCGCGCCGCTTAAGATCGAAATCAGATTAGAAACTGCAAAAAATAGTAATAAGGCTGCGAAAATCAACAGTAAAATTGAAACAAATATTTCCATAAAAATAATTTTATCTATAGAATGCCCACAGGCCTAATGAGGCTGAATTTTTTACAGGGAGAATAGGGAATTGGAAAAAATATTTTTACCGCGGGTCAACGACTTGCATTTTCATGGTCGGAGCGGGCAGGTCTTAAAAGATATATTGCCTTTTACTTCTGAAGTATGTAGCCATGCATTGTTTATGCCCAATATTGCCGGCAATGAAATTGTCAATGCTCGTCGAGTTGAGGAGTATCGGGCCGAGATTTTAAAAGTTTGCAACCCGCTCTTCTCGAGTTGCGAGCCGCTGATGACGATTATGATTACGCCAAAAACCACCCCGCCGACTATTGAGGCTGCTTATAACGCTGGGGCGGTTGCGGCCAAGATTTATCCCCGAGGTGGAACCACTAACTCAGAAAATGGCATTGATGATTGGGATTCCCACCAGTTAATGGCGGTTTTGGAGAAAATGGAAGAGCTTGGCATGGTTCTGTGTGTTCATGGCGAATTAGTCTATGGTGCGCCGGAGAAGATAGAAGTTTACGGGCAATATTTGGGAGTTTTAAACGAGATTGAGCCTAGTAAAAGGGAAATCCGCTTTTGTCCTATTATTTCTAAGTGGTGCCAACTTTTTCCTCAGTTGAGGATTGTTTTTGAGCACATTACTACTCATGCTGCTGTAAGTTTGGTTTTCTCGTTACCAAAAACAGTGTCAGCAACGATCACTGTTCACCATCTACTTGTAACTGAGGTTGATGTCATGGGTAGCCACCTTAATCCGCACTTATTCTGTAAGCCCACAGTTAAGGGTTATGCAGATATGGCGGCGCTGCGGGCAGCGGCCTTTAGTGGTAATCCTAAGTTTTTTTTGGGGACGGATTCAGCCGTCCATACTAAATCAAGGAAAGAGGAGTGTGGTTGTGCTGGCGTATTTTCGGCTCCGGTTTTTGTTGAGGCACTAATCGAACTCTTTACGGAGTTTGGCCAGCTCGATAAGCTGCCGGATTTTATCTCTAACTTTGGAGCTGATTTTTATGACTTACCACGGGCCAGTCAGACAATTAGCTACCGCCGAGAGCCTTCACTGGTTCCAGGGAGGATCAAGGAGAGCTACGTACCTTTCATGGCAGGCAAGACTCTTGCTTGGCGGAGGGACGAATGAAAAAAAAGGCGCCAAGTGGCGCCATTTGTATTAGCTATTTTGGACATACGAAAGTATGTCCTTTTTTTCTGCTTTGGTGATGCCGCCTAGGTAGGCGAGGATCTCCGTAATCTCTGTTGTCGTGTATATTGCCTCCACTCGATAGCCGGCGTTTTTCAAAATTTCTCGGCCCCCTTCTTGGCGGTCAACCAGAACAACAATCGCCGGAATCTTAAACCCGGCATTGGTTAATATTTTCAGGGCCGGGATCTTGCTGGCACCGGTTGTTATGACGTCATCGATTACTAGGGCAGAGGACTCGCGGGGCGACCAATTGGCGGCAAAATCGCCGAATCCGTCACCGATCTTCTTTAGTTGAACAGTGCTTTTTTTACTCAGTCGAGCGAGTTGTCGAGCGTATGGAGTGGCCGCGTTAGGAATGCCACAAACATGGCTAAATTTGAGTTGGCAATCTTTAGCTTTCTGAGCAAAAACTTTTGCTACCAAATCAACCAGAGTTTCATCAAGGGGTCCCGGCTTTGGGTTGTCGGAAGTTCTTAGGTTTAGATAGTAAGGTGACAATGGCAAATCAAGTTCAGGATTATCCCGATGTTTTTTGAGCTTGAAGCCTTTGCCATCTTCAGATTCCGAGCGGATTTTAAACGCTCGAGCACTGCGCAGCTTGATTGCAAGCTCTGTTTTAAGCCGATCTAGTGACATACGGATTCGATTTCCTCTCTAATTCTTTGCAAGGCCAGGATTGGATCGGGGGCTTCGGTGATAGGCCGACCGATAACTAGGTCATCGGCTCCCCACCGAACGGCTTGTGCTGGTGTTGCGTATCGTTTTTGGTCATCGTTTTTTACTGGAAGATAAGTTGGTCTGATACCCGGTACTAAGGTTTTAAGCCGGTCAAATCTTGGCTTTGAGCGGATCATTTTAAGTTCTAGCGGTGAGCAAACTATACCGGCGATACCTGCTTCGAGCGCCATGTCGGCAAAAACCTCCATTTGTTTCTTGGGGCTTCGGCGATATATCTCAATGCAGGTCTGGTGACCAATGCTTGTAAGTACGCCAACTCCGTAGATGGCAGAACCGGTTAGATTGTTTTGGGCCGTAGCCATCATTACTACGCCACCACTCATGTGGACTGTTAGAATTTCAGGAATATTTCTCCCTCTTTTAAAAGGGTCACGTGAGGTCAAATTACGGCAGTAGTTAGCAATAGTATTGGGAATGTCGTGGTATTTTGGATCGGCCATAACCTGACGTCGCGATCCATCGGGCAAAAAGTGATTAGGGTGGTGAATGCTGTCTATAAGTGAGACACCGACTTCGGCAAGTGCGGAGTTTATCTTTATCAAATAGTCTTTGGAGCGGTTTTTTTGAGCAAAGGTATAGATTTCGGTTGGAGACATATTGTCGCAAGCAACAATTATTCTAGTCAATTTAAATTTCCTCCACTAATTTTTTAGGAACAAGTCCTGTCGGGAGGATACAGGTTTAACCAATAGGGGACAAGTTATTTCAAGAGGTGGCTAATGATCTTGATTGATTGGTTGGCCGATTCTACGACCGAGTCAGCACCAGTTAGGGCGCCGGCGACAAAGAGGTGGGGTAGGGAAGACTCAAAATTTCTGTCGATCTTAGGCAGGCCCTGCTCGTTGAGGGTGAGGGATAGAGAAGTGAGCCATTCGCTTGGGGTTTTGTAACCGATATGAACATATAACTGATCATATGGCTCGGTTTGGCCGTTGTTTAGTGCGACTTCCCTATCTTTTATTTCGGTGATTTCGGTTTCGTATAGCATTTCAACTTCGCCAGCTTCAATGGCCTTTTTGAGCTCGTCCTTGTTTCTATCCGTTACTGATTCCCTGAGGTGGTTCTTACGGACGATCATTTTGACTGGGTTATCCAAACCGCATTCAAGGGCAGTTTCGACTGCTGAGTTACCACCCCCGACGACAATAATCTTTTCTTCGAAAGGAATCTGATTGTAATCGAGCTCGTAACGTACTGGATATTTTTCTTCGCCGGGAACTCCGAGTTTATTAGGATTATCCATTGTACCGGTCGTTAGGATAATATTTTTTGCCCTATATTCTCCACCGGTTGTCTTAAGGTTAAATGTCTCCCCCGTTTCCATTCCTAAAAAATTAGTATTGGGTAAATAGTTCAGTTCTTTTGCTTGTTTACGCCAGAGATTTACCAGTTCTCCGCCCGTGAGTCGATCAGGAAAATTCAATAGCCCCTGGGGCTTTTCGGTGTTTCTGCCATAGGCATGTAAAAACTTTTTACTATGCATGGTATTCCAAATCAGCGCACCAGCCTCTTCCCTTTCAATTAAAAGCGCATCTATTCCCTTTTGCTTCGCCTGAAGGGCGGCTTCGAGACCAGCTGGCCCGGCACCCAAAATTATTAAATCGTAAATTTTCATATTGCCTAACCTGTTCCTAACCTGTAATATTCCTACATTATGCCCAAGTCTACCCCAAAGACTCCAAAAATTGCAGTCGTTGGTGGAGGGATTGCCGGTTTGGCGGCTGCCTATGAGTTAACCGAACAGGGTTACCAGGTGGTTGTTTTTGAGCAAGAAAGCTTTGCTGGTGGCCGCATGAGAACGGTTAAGCGCGACGGTTTTAACTTTGATGGCGGCGCCAGCTTTTTGGCGGCTAATTATTATAATCTTAAGCGTTACGCCCAGGATTTAGGCGTTGAGTGGGTTGCTACCCGACCTGGTTCGATCCATCGCGTCCTTAGAGATGGTAAAATGCATGAACTGTCGATCGCCAGTCCGCTAAGCATTCTGAGAATGTCGTTTTTGCCATTCTCGGCCAGACTTAAATTACTTGGCTGGTTGCTGGCCCTAAAGCTTAAACGCTTTAAAATCAACCTGTTTGATTTATCCGAATTGCCAGACAGCTTATTCGGCATCGACTTAGTTACTTATATGGACGAAAAAATCCATCCTGACGCAACTACGTATTTGGCTGATGCTTTTACCTCGATCATGCAGTTTCACCGGGCTAAGGATATTACGGCCGGTGCGTTGGTTGCCTATTTTAAGATGATGATGACCAAGGGTGAGGAGTTTGCTTTAAGTTATACGCCTCGCGGCATGGGGGAAATTCCAACCAGGATGGCCGAGAAGCTGGATGTTAGATACAAGACCCGGGTTAAGCTTATTAGACCCGCTAGAGGTAGGGTAGAAGTTCAATTTGATTCCGGCAAAAAACAATTTTTTGACAAGGTAATTTTGGCGACAACGGCGGCCGTGGGAGTAAAGATTGTTGACCCGGTTTACAAGGATCACCTAAAAATTTTGTCTAACACCGAATATTCATCAACTGTCACAATCGGGATCGAGGTCGATCAAAAAGAGATCCCAGCTCAATATCATCTAAACTATGTTCCTTACAAAGAGAACCAACGAATTGGCGGCTACGGCAACGAATACCGCAAACCAGGGGCAACCCCGCCGGGCAAGAGCTTGATCAGCCTTTATTTGCATGAGGAAACGGCAGTTGAGGTTTTGGATTGGCCCGATATAAAGATTTTTGAAAAACTCAAGCTCGAATTACCCTTTATTTTTCCAGAATTGGATCCTAAAAAAGCGAAGCTTCATTCAATCCAGAAGTGGTGGGAAGCAATGCCGAAATTCACGCCCGAACATATCATTAGGGTTAAATGGTTTCAGCGTACTCACCAGGGCGATAAAAACCTGTATCTGGCCGGTGATTACATGAACGGACCATGGACTGAGGGTGCCTCTCGGACCGGTGTTAAGGCAGCTCAACAAGTAATAGAAGACCTGAGCCGGAACTAAGCTCTTAGCTGGTTATTTTCGGATTTACTATCAGCTGCAGCGTGTTGTTTTTTAGCAAGTTCGTAAGAGTGTTCGGCTCGCTCGTGATCAGTGCGAACCACAGAAACGTCGAATTTATCGCCAGTTAGTTTTTCGTACAGGTTGATGCCATTACTAGTTGTACCGTTCATCCCGGCATAGCCCGCCGTAGCATTACAAAAATAGAAGTTATTGAAGCTGGTTCCCATCTGGACTCGGCGGTTGGTTTGACTAGGAATCATCGTTGAGCCATAGGCATTGCCTCGCGGCGCCCAAGCCCAATCTTCGTTGGAAGTTGGAGAGCCAATGACCTTAACGTCGATGTATTTTTTGAAGTCGGGAATGTAGCGTTGTTCGACGATCTCGATCATCCGTTCGGCGATTCTGTTTTTGTATTGCTCGTATTCTTTGTAGTCGACTAGTTTTTTGTCTTCGAAAGGTTGGTATTCGGTGTAGCTGGCGATTTCCATAATTTGGTGGCCAGGAGGACAGGTGCCGCCTTCGGAGGTGTGGAGGGTAGGAGTCGAGATAAAGATCCAAGGTTTTTCAAAATTGCCAACTGCTTGGTCGTGCCACATTTTGTTCATGTCCCAGTTTTCGCAGTGCCAAATGTTGTGGCGGCCAAAGCCGTATTTTTTAAGATCAATATTTTTGAGGCCAAGGTAAATCATTACTCCAGACTGAGAGTATTCGTAATTGAGGGCGCTTTGTTCGGCTGGAGAAAATTTTTCGAAACCGATAATGTTAGCTGCCTTTTTAGGATCCATATTGCAAATGTAGTTCTTAGCACTAAAACGACGACCGTCTTTGGTAATAACGCCGGTAATTTCGGAGTCATTCGATTCAATCTGGGCAACTTCGGATTTATAGATAATCCGTGAGCCGCGATGCGACTCGATGAATTTGGCAACTGAGTCTATCCAATGCTTATAGTGTTTTTTAGGATAAAAGGCACCACCGTTGTATCCGGAGAAGAGCGACAGGTAGGCAAAAAACGATAATCGTTCGGGCGGTTCCATAAAATCACCAGCATTTGCCGCCAAGACGGTTTGGCTCTCGATTGAGAGATTAAAAAGGTCAAAGGCATCCTGGAGAGTGTAATTTCGGTATTTGATGAGGTTTTTGAGTTTTGGTACCTCTTTGATCCATTGTAAGAGCCGCTTAGGATTACGACGGATGCGGTCAAGCTCATCACTATCGACTTTCATGACTTGCAGGGAGTGTCGAAATTCAGCTCGGAGCTGATTAATTAAAGAAAGAAACTTACGAACCTTGGAGCCTTCGCCAGGGTAGGCTTCCTCGATGTTCTTAATTAAACGGTGCCAGCCGTAAGGGATTTTAACTTTTTTACCATCGGGCATCGCCATAACGTCATAGCCGTCTGGGTCATACAGCTCAAACTCAACCTCTTTGTCGAGACCGACCTTTTTTAGAAAGGCATTAACCCGGCCGCCTGGTTCGGCGCCCCAAATATAGTGGACTTGGCCACAAAAAAAGTAATCACCCCAGGCGAACGACTGGGCATAACCGCCCGGAATATCGTGGGCCTCAAGCATTAAAACCCTTTTGCCGGCGTTAGTTAATAAAGCCGCCGCCGTTAAGGCTGAGTTGCCAGTTCCAATAAATAAATAATCGTAACGATGATCTTTGCTCATTTTAGCTCCCGTGTAAGGAAGAATTTACTATAATTTTTAACCGAGAGCAAACCTGTTAGCGGTTTAGGGGAAACCTTTTATCTATTTCGGTAAACATTGGCCGGTAAAGCTCGTTTTCAAAGGCTATTTTTAATTCGTCTGGATCAACTTTGTCTGTAAACTCAGCTTGGTAGTTTTTAATAATCGCCAGGGGTTTTTGTTCGGCGGCCTCGCTCATTTCCAAAATTGCCGCTGAGGCGAGCATGTCGGCAACATTTTGCCGGGAGCGTTTAATTTTACGTCCGAAAATATCTGGCGTGCCAGCATATTTCTTTAAGCCTCTAAGGCCGGCATAGCCGATAGTTTTACCAATAGCTCCAGCTCTAAAGGGGATAGTGCGGCTATCAGTGATAATTATGCCGAGTTGATTGAGCTTAAACTTTTCTATTAGGCGGTGGCGAAGCTTATCCGCTGTCTCGAAGCTGTTTTTCGGTAGCAGAATCAGCTTGCCATCGGCATTGGAGGCATCGACACCGGCTGTTGCCATTATTTCATTATTGACGACCGTAATAGTTGACTTACCGCCTTGGACATAAAAATCACTCTCCTCTTTAATGATTTCTTCTCTGGATTTGGTGGATACTCTGTTTTCAGCTAGCGAAACTATTTTTGAGGTTACGGCAAGGATATCACCGCTTTCTAGGGCAGATAGATGTTCGACTACAAAATCAAAAAGACTCTCCCCTTCTTTAAAGACCCTGGTTTTAATCGCTTTAACTTCCATGGAGCCACTATACAAAAAATCCCTCTGTTTGTAGACAAGAGGGATTGGTGATTTTAGGCCGGTTGTACTGCAAGGATTAGGTCACTGTACGACTGTGAAATTAAATCCTCTTCTTGTATCCCAAAAAGCTTTAAATATTCTTGGCATTGCCGCAAAAGATCGTCTCGAGTTAGGTCTTCATGACTGCCAATTGCCTCGATTTCAACAAACTCACCCAGGCCTTCCACGTTGTCGAGGTGGAATTTGACGTTGTCGATGAAGTATATTTCCCGTTTTTTATCGACAACTACCAGGACGCCATTCGATTTTTGGAGCATTTCTTTTAGTGCCGAATTCGGTTCAGTTTTAAATAAGGCGACGTCTGATTGTTTCGGGCCGGCCTGATTTGTTCGCTCGTAGTAAACCAGGCAGTTCTCGATCTTGCCCTCCCTCAATTTAAGGCGGCCCCGTTTGGTAGAAAAGTAGGTGTCGATCTGATGATCGGTGCCTTTTGAGTCCGCTCCTTGTGACTTTAAGATCTCCCGAATCTTAGCTTGGTTGCTGCACCTGGCCTTAATTTCGATGTTAATATGCATACTTCCTCCGATTTCTTAATCAACATTAACATCAAAAAAGCCCTCGCTAAAGCGAAGACTCTTTTGGTGGACCCGTGGGGAGTTGAACCCCAGTCCGAAAGGAGAGCAGTTGTGGTTGACGAGTGTAAAAATTCTCTGCGTTTTACTTGGCTAGCTTACTCAGAGAAATCTCAGCTAGTTGCACCTTAGTAAGTAAACGTTGGTCTCACTTACCCTAAGGGAGCGAGTGAGTAACGGCAGTCAGTTAAGCGACTGCAGGTGAAAACGCAAATGCGTTAGCAAATGCGTTTTTGACCTTGTTAACTAAGTTTGCACTTAGAAAGTGTGTAAAAAGATTAGCGAGGAAATTACACATCCTCGACTCGAGCACAGGCCACTCTAGGCCCTTCCGTCGAAGCCACATCGAGCCCCGGATATTCTCTTGATTTTTGTCATTCTAAACGGGTTCGCGAGTGAAGAATCTCGACGCAATTAAGAACGGTTGCGATCTTTCGACTCTCCGCCATGTGGCGGATCGCTCAAGATAACAAAAAGTAAAGGTTATTCGGGAATTGACGTGGCGCAAATTGTTAAATTAAACCTGTTATTTATACCATTTTCTCGGGTAAAAGTCAAGATTTTGTATACATCCAGCATGTGGGACTTTTCATCGGTTGGACAACCTTACTTTCTTCGATGTCATCTCGACTAAGCGACGTAGGAGCGCATGGAGAGATCTCTCGATTACACTAAGCGCTCCACTCGAGATGACACAGTAAGGGAGTTAAAGTGATTTAGCGGTCGCGGAAAATACGGGCATCTTCCCTTCTTTGCTGCTTCTTTTTAAGCCGTTCGCGTTTATCGTGGAGCTTTCGGCCCTTGCCTAAGCCAATTTCCAGCTTGGCCAATCCCCTTTTTAGATAGAGCTGGGTAGGCACCAGGGTCATTCTTTTTTCTTCGAGCTTCCCAATAAGGTAGTTGATCTCTTTACGGTTAAGTAAGAGCTTGCGTGAACGAGTTGGGTTTTCTCCTGCTCCAATATGTAAATTGACGACAATCATTTCTGGTTCTTTATTGGTACGTTTAAGTCGGGCGAACGAGCCTTGCAAATTAACTTTGCCAGCCCGAACCGCTTTAATTTCTAGTCCACTTAAAACTAGACCGGCTTCGTAGCGGTGTTCAAACTCATAGTCGTGGAGAGCTTTCTTATTTACGGAAACGATTTTTTGTCCCATGTCACAAGTATACGGATTTGGCAAGGGCGGGGCTAGTAGGGCAGAACTTGACGCAATTTAGATAAACAAGGTAGCGTAAATTTTATGAGGAGAGGGAATGCCGGGCAAGTTTATTGTTATTGATGGCGTTGATGGCACGGGCAAGCAAACGCAATCAAAAGTTCTCAGGGAGAGTTTAGAAGCTAAAGGTTTAAAAGTCGCTCAAATTGATTTTCCTGGTTACGAGCGTAACCTTTCAGGCCGGGAGCTCAAAAAGTATTTAAGAGGCGATTACGGTGGCGCAGTCCATCCTAAGTTGGCCTCTTATTTATTTGCTGTTGACCGATATGAGGATAAGGACAAGCTTAAGAATCTCATCGCCGAAAACGACATTGTGATTGCCGACCGCTACATTATTTCTAATATCGCTTATCAATCAGCCAAGCTACCCAAAAGTGAACGGGCTGAGTTTCGCGATTGGCTCTCCAAGCTCGAGTACGATATTTTGGGTGCTTATCGGGAAGATCTGGTAGTTTTTTTTAGTTTGTCGGAGCGGGCTTGGGAAAGGCTCTTAAAAAAACGGGCAACTAAAACCGGCAAGGCTCGTGACATTTACGAAAAAAACCAAGCCTACTTAAAAGAAGTTTTTGCCGAATACAAGAATTTGTGCAAGATCTACGACCATTGGCGGGAGCTTGATTGCGGAGATGGTGAGAATATCAGGTCGGTTGCGTCAATTGCTCAAGATCTAGAAAGTTTAGTGTTAGCTGAGCTTGAATTGGAGACGGCATGAGTAAAAATGGCGCTTTGCCTAGTCAATTGATTCGTCAGATTTCGCGCTTGGGCCAATTAAAAGTCGGCAAAGCAGATGTTAACGAGAACAAAATTCAACCGGCCAGTTACGATTTAGCCTTGGGGGAGCGGGTTTGGTGTGTTAAATCGACTTTTTTGCCTAATCCCAGTGAAAAAATAGAAGACGTACTAGGTCGCTACTCTCTCTACAATTTTAAGATGGGCGAACCGGCAGTACTGACCGTTGGTTCAACTTATGTCATTGAGCTGGCCGAAAATTTCAATTTGGATGCCGATCTTTGGGCATTGGTTAGTCCTAAAAGCAGTTCGGGCCGCATAAATTTATGGGTGCGAACCTTGGTGGATAAATACCCGCGCTTTGATCGAATCCCCAAGGGTTATAAGGGTAGGTTTTATGCTTTAGTTAGCCCTAAGAGTTGGCCGGTTAAAGTTCGGCCGGGTGATTCGGTTACCCAAATTCGGTTTTTTAAAGGTGCCAATGGTCAATTATCGAGCTTTGAGCTCAACATGCTTCATAAGGAAGTTGGCTTAATTTACGACCAAAACGGCAACAAGCTCGACGGCGCCCAGAGTATTATCGACGATGGGGTGATGTTGACCGCCGATCTCGACAAGGAAATTGTCGCCTATCAGGCCAAGCACACGATGGAAGTTTTAGATCTCCAAAAAGTTGGTGGTCATAATCCAGACGATTATTTTTTCCCAATCAAAGGCACTAAAGCCAAAGAGCTAATTTTAAAACAGGGCGAATTTTATATCTTGCCTTCGTACGAGTATCTGCGGGTGCCAACTGACTATGCTTCCGAAATGGTAGCTTACGACGTTGCCTCTGGTGAATTTCGGAGCCACTACGCCGGCTTCTTTGATCCAGGCTTTGGCTTTGGTAAAAATGGCACGATTAGCGGCGCTCCGGCCGTGCTAGAGGTAATGCCGCACGAAAACGTTATCATGCGCCACCGCCAGCCGGTTTGTAAGATGATTTACGAACGAATGCTCGATACCGCCGATAAGGTCTATGGCGTTGATACTAAATCGAACTATCATAAACAGCGCGGCCCTAAGCTTTCTAAGCACTTTAAAGTCGCCGTTACGGCTTGAATTCATTGTCTTTTTCAGGTATATTGCTGTCGATCGTCAAGTACCCTCTTGTAAAGGGTGAAGCGGGGGCCCGCGCGAACCGTGGGTGCATTTTGAAATTTAAAAATTGGAGGTGGATGAAATGCCACATGGATTTCCCCTTAGTAAGAGGGACAAGCTAAACTTGCGAGTTATATTGACGAACTTTACTAGAGGACTTCAAGATCTTGCAGGTCAACCTTCTGAAGAGATTCCAGATACTTGGCAAATGCCGAATTATTGGTATGGGGGGGTATGGAGAGGATCTTCCAATGACTTTGACGGGATTCAGGATTGGAATGCGTGAGATAGTTACCTTCAGAGTGAATCATAGCGGCTTGCAAGTTGGTCCAGAATCTAAGCATAGAGAATTCAATGATAGATCATACGACATAGCAGATCATCTGAAGCGTTATTCCGATGCAAATTTTCAGATATATCTTTTGACCTCGCTTGAATCAATTAGTCAAGAGACTGTGAAAGCATTCAGGAATGGGACTATTGTCTTAGACGAGGTGGATGCTTTTTGTTTGCCTAAGCCAAAAAAGGATCTATTGAAATTTGCACTATCTTCTGGCGTTAAGATTTATTCTATTGCCGGTTTTGAAGGCGAAGATATAGCAAGCACTATATGCGAGATACTTAATGAATCCGGTCTTTTCAAATGGTTTGGTGCTAATGTGCGTATCCTTGTGCAGTACGATATGCGTCAAGAGTCATTTATGAAGAATTTGGCTTTTGAATGTCGTTTTGAGTTTGAGCCTGGCTGGGGACTCTGAATGCATCTGAAGGGAGTGATGCGTTTTGCATGGCTGCCAGCCCCCGTAACCCGGGGGCTTTTTTATTTCTCAAATATTTTCCAAGTAAATGGAAATTGATGTTTAGCGTCGGTTGAGTTTTGTGTTTCAAAAGTTTTTTGCCATTCATTTTCGGTAAATTCAGGGAAGAATGCATCGCCGCCGGCTTCTATATCTAGCTCAGTAATAATTAGTTTATTTGCTAGCGGTAAGAATTCTTTGTAAACGTGGCCGCCACCGGCAATAATAATTTCATTAACGCTTAAATCTTTCGCCTGCTGCTTGGCAATTTCTAGTGCTTGTTCAGTAGACTGGGCGTGAAAAGCGCCAGGTATATTGTAGCTTGCATCTCGAGAAAGAATAATATTGGCTCTGTCGGGCAAAAGCTTGCCGATCGATTCATAAGTTTTGCGACCCATTATTACCGGTTTGCCTAACGAATGCTTTTTAAACCACTTAAAGTCGTTGGGTAGGTACCAGGGAATCTTGCCCTTGTTGCCGATCACTCGGTTTTTGCCGTAGGCGGCAATTAAGGTAACTGTGTAATTTTCGTCCATTAAACAGCCATCGGCGCTTTAATAGAAGGAGCGTGAACGTAGTTTTCGAGGGCAATGTCGTCCATGGTAAAGTCGTCGATATTTTTAACGGCTGGGTTTAGTTTAAGGGTTGGTAACTCGGTGGGCGTACGAGTTAATTGCTCTTTAACTTGCTCGAAGTGGTTTTGGTAAATATGGGCGTCGCCTAAAACGTGAACAAATTCTCCAACTTTCAAACCAGTGACTTGGGCGAGCATATGGATTAGTAGGGAGTAGGAGGCAATATTAAATGGTACGCCCAAGAACATGTCGCAGCTGCGCTGATACATTTGGGCGCTGAGTTTGCCGTCGGCTACAAAAAATTGGGTAAACATGTGGCAGGGCGGCAAGGCCATTTGGTCGATCTCGCCAACATTCCAGGCGCTAAGGATAATTCGGCGGTCATGTGGATTATTTTTTAACTTGTCAATAATCTCAGCTAGTTGGTCGATTTCCCCACCTTCCGGTGTTTGCCAGTGACGCCATTGCACTCCATAAACTCGGCCGACGTCCCCTTCGAACTTGGCTTTGGGCGTCCAGTAGTCAGCATAGGCATTTGCATCCCAAATTTTGCTGCCAAGCTTATTAAGCTCTTTTACGTCGTTAGAACCCGAAATAAACCAGAGGAGTTCGGCGGTAATTGATTTCATTTGCAGCTTTTTGGTGGTGACGGCCGGAAAGCCTTGCCGAAGGTCATAGCGCATTTGCATACCAAGAACTTTTCGGGTCCCAACGCCGGTTCGATCCATGACATCCACGCCATTTTCTAGCACATGACGCAAACCATCTAGATACTGCTTCATCTTCCTCCTAATTTAAATTATCGTCTCAAAAAAACCTTAGATATCAAGCGAGTACTTTTTAATACTTATTTAAGTAATAAATAGCTAAAATTTAACGTTCGTAATAAAACGGACGACTTTAACATGATTTTGGAGGAAGAAAGACATGGAAAGCATCTTAGTTATTGAGGACTGCGCTCTTGATGTTGTAGAGAGGTATGGCGCTCTAGTGTCAGCTTTTAATGTAGATGTTTGTCTGAGGGATGCACCGGATCAGTTACCGACAGACCATAATTTTAACCTGGTACAGCCGCAGAACTGTTTCCGGGTAGACTACAGGGCGATTTTTATCGATGGACTGTGCGGTTTGTACTGGAAGTTCTTGCGGACCGCTGGTTTGGACGACCGCAGAGATAGAATCTATGTTGTATCGATCGGGCCAGAAGTTATCCGAGATGCCGAGCGTAGGGGATATAACTATTACTGGGTAGATATAAAAGATTCGGAAAGTCAGTCTAAGTTGAAGGACTTTCTTGCTCGAACTCTTTGTTAAGATTTGCCACCGTTAAGGTGGCATTTTTGTTTTATCAGAGTTATAATTCTTGGTCTGTTGTTTAATAATCAGAAAATTTTGGGCGGGCGCGCACGTAAAAATACGCACTCACACGATTGTAGTGGGGTGGAGGAGTGATGGCGATTTTAATTGACGGGCTTGGCTGCCTCTCTAATGGCGGCCGGGCAATGAAGCTGTCCTTAAAAAGAAGATACGAATTTTCCGACCAAGAGACGCGTTATTTACGACATCGACGCTATATTTTGACGTACAGCGGTGGAGAGCTAGTTTCTGGACGTTTCCAATATACCGGCCTGTTTCCTGGTAAGCCTGGAATTACCGAAACCAGCTGTTTTTTGCCGCTTAGAGGGGAAAAGCCGGAGATACCTGTTATTGGGGTAAAACTTGCATGGTTTTTGTCTAAGGATGGCAGTTTGATCTTCGAGAGTAGTTATCTAAATTATAATCGACCAATTTTTGATTATCGACCCATTAAGGCTAACTTTCCATCCTTGGAGAAAGTGGTAGAGTTCCTTTTGCCTTACCGCCAGGAGATCAGACCTTTTCCTGTGATTCCTGGGTAGGAGTGAGGACGTGGGGCGAGTACTCGCCCCCTTTTTTATTTGTTGATTTACTGTTATATTATCTACAAAATTAGTGTGCGATGATGGAGCGTAACGACCTTCGGAGCACAAGCGCGGCCGATAGCGTGTTAGAAGATTTCGGAAAGGTGGCCCTTGGGCAACCTGGGTGGAACCGCTCAATAAAATTGAGTCCCAGGACGAGTATTCGTTCTGGGATTTTTTATTGCCAGAAGTTAGTAATTGTCAACTTTGAAAGGAAAAAATGAAAGAGCAGAGCCAAGATCTACATAATATGCGCCATAGTTGCGCCCATTTGTTGGCCGCAGCGGTACAAGAGCTTTGGCCAGATGTAAAGTTGGGCGTGGGACCGGTTATTGAGGATGGTTTATATTATGATTTCGATCTCAAGCACCGTCTTACCGAAGAGGATTTCCCCTCAATTGAGAAGAAAATGGCCGAAATTGCCGCCCAAGGACATAGCTATGAGAGAGAAGAAGTTGATTTGGACAAGGCTAAAGAGCGAGTCAAAGAGATGGAGCAGCCTTACAAGTTAGAATTAATAGAAGCGATTGAAAAGACCGGTTCGACGGCAGTTATGGAAGCCGAAGAACAAAACGAAGAAGTGGGTCAAGTCGACAAAGTAAGTTTTTACACCACTGGTAAGTTTGTTGATTTGTGCCGGGGCGGACATTGTCCGACAACTAAGGATATTGGTCCATTTAAGCTGTTGTCAGTCGCTGGAGCTTACTGGAGAGGTAGTGAAGACAATCCAATGATGCAGCGGATTTACGTAACTTGCTGGCCCACTCAAGAAGAACTCGATAAGTATTTAGAACTAAAAGAAGAGGCTAAAAAGAGAGATCATCGCAAGCTTGGCAAGGAACTAGATTTATTTACTTTTTCTGATTTAGTTGGTGCCGGTTTGCCATTATTTACCGCTAAGGGAAATATTGTCCGTCAACAAATTACTGCTTTTGTGCAGTCATTGATGCATCCTTATGGTTACCAGCAAGTTTGGACGCCGCACATTACTAAAGTTGAGCTCTATAAGACTTCTGGCCATTACGACAAATTTAGCGACGATATTTTTTATGCCCGTTCGGGTCGAGAAGAAGAATCGGAGTTTGCTTTAAAGCCAATGAATTGCCCTCATCATACTCAGATTTACGCCAGTCAGCCCCGTTCATATCGCGATCTACCGATTAGGTTGGCTGAAGTTGGCACGGTTTACCGCGATGAACTTTCCGGAGAATTGGGTGGTTTAACTAGAGTCCGCTCATTGTCGATTGACGACGCCCATCTGTTTTGCCGGCCCGATCAAGTTGGTCAAGAGGTCCGTAATTTATACGGAATCATCAAGGATTTTTATTCGATTTTTGATATGGAGTTAAGAGTACGACTTTCTGTTCGCGATCCAAAAGCACCGGAAAAATATTTAGGAACTGATGAAATTTGGGAAAAGTCTGAAGCTGAACTCTTAAAAGTTGTTATGGAAGAGGTGGGCGAAGATTTTGTTCGCGCTGAAGGCGAGGCAGCATTCTATGGTCCTAAGATCGATTTTATTAGCATGGATTCTTTAGGCAGGGAGTGGCAGTTAGCAACTATTCAGGTAGATTTTAATCAGCCAGAAAGATTCGGCCTGGAATACACGGCTGACGATGGGAGCAAGCAGCAGCCGGTAATGGTTCACCGGGCAATCTTGGGTTCGCTCGAGCGGTTTATTGGCGTCCTTATTGAGCACTTCGCTGGCAAGTTTCCGTTTTGGTTAGCCCCAACCCAGGTTAAAATTCTTCCTATTGCCGATAAGCATTTGTCTTATGCTGAGTCGGTAAAAGAACGCTTACATGATGCCGGTTTCCATCGGGTCGAGATTGATACTCATGGCGATATGGTAGGGAAGAAGATTAAAAAGGCCCAGCTTGAGAAAGTTCCTTATATGTTGATCGTTGGCGATAAGGAAGTTGAATCTGGCCTGGTGGCGATTCGCCATCGTGACGAGGGTGACCAGGGTACGGTTGGAGTAGAGGAATTAATTAAAAAGCTTAAA
>JAGQLE010000031.1 GCA_020429585.1 Candidatus Berkelbacteria bacterium | reverse complement strand
AAACCAAACACTACAATTTGGGCATAAATTCCGACTTTCAGCCCAAGAGGAATAGTTCCAGACTTATTACCAATAGTGCGGGAATTTTTGTTAGCAACATTTAACTTTCGAGGACGACCACTTAGGTCTCTGAATTGTCGAACAAAAAGTACAATCAAGACTGGAATCCACCAGGTAGCAAATAAATAATCAAACGTTAATGAAAAGCCGGCATAAGATTCTCTTGGTCCAATAATTTCTCGAATCGGACTTTCATCGGGAGTAAAAAATAAAAAGTTGGCAACGATCGGAATCAATATTGCATACAAAATAAAAAAGAACAGTAAAGTTTTCAAAATGGAACGCTGTTTTTGAAAAAATAACACAGAAATTATAAGAAAGACTGGGAAGATGAGCAAAAGAAGAGTCAAGGAAGCATTAAATGTCATTAGCGTCGGTAGTACTAATAAGATGAATATCGCGAGAAATCTTTTGTTCACTTTCTTGAGGATATCTACACTTCTTGAGTCATCCAACTCTAAAACAGTCGGCATTACCCTCTCCCAAAAAGCGCGATCACTAAACCGATAATGGCAAAAATCGCCCCAATTACCCAAAATCTCATAGTGACTTTAGTTTCCGGCCAACCAAGCGACTCAAAATGATGATGAATAGGTGCCGAATTAAAAATCTTGCGACCAAAAAACTTTTTAGAACCAATCTGTAAAATCGACGACATCGTCTCGACCACAAAGACACCGCCAATAATTATTAAAACGATCGCCGTATTAGTCAGCATTGCTACAGCTCCCAACGTCGCTCCCAATGCCAGCGACCCCGTATCACCCATATAAAAACGAGCCGGATGAATATTAAACCAGGTGTAAGCTAAAGTTGCACCAACCATCGTTCCACAAAATGCCGCCAACTCAACCTTGCCCTGAGTAAGGGCAATAATGGCATAAGCCAAGAAGGCAATCGAGACCAATCCACCTGCCAACCCATCAAGGCCATCTGTAATATTTACTGCATTGGCCGTTGCCACAATTACCAAAATAAAAAGCGGAATATATAATAAACCAATCGAAAAATCACCAATTCCCGGCAAGTGGATCACGTCAAAGCCAAGTTTATAGTAAAACCACCAAGCACCACCCGCCCCAATCAAAAGCTGCAGTACAAACTTTAAGCCAGACTTCATCCCTTTGATGCCCGTTTTACCTGAATTGATATTGACGTAATCATCTAGCAAGCCTAACAATCCTGCGCCAACCATCATTGCTAGCGGCAACCAGGTTCCAGCCCGATCTAAATTGAATACCAAGGTGATAATCGCTACCACTCCCCAGATTAGAACTCCGGCCATGGTCGGAATCTTTCGCTTCTGCTTGTACTTATGCAGTTTATGAAAGACCGGCGCCTTCTCACCCGTCATGGCTGTATCTTTGATTTTCTTCCAGGCCTTGTACTTATACAAAAAATGAGTTAATGCAGGCGTCAGAGCAATCCCAACAATAAAGGCTAAGCCGGTTAGCCAAAAGACAAAAGATAAATCGGTAATAGCGAGGGTAATTGTTTCGAGCATTTAAGGGGTTAAATATTGTTTATTCTTCCAATAAGGCGATTGCCTAACTAGTAAAGCACTGTCCTTTTTATTCTTTAAGAGTACCTCAACGATCTTTTCCATCCGCATGCTTTGAGATCCCTTAACTAAAATGATATCGCCTTTTTTAACCAAGCTCAAGATATAGCTGGCGGCGGGCATTGGACCTGGGAACCAAGTAGTCTTGTTATTTACGACCCGCCTAAACCTAGTACCAACCAAGACTACCTCGTCGGCAACTCTTTGGGCTAGGAGCGCTATTCCCTTATGAGCCTTGAATTCTTCTTTGCCGAGCTCCAGCATATCGCCCAAAACAACAATTGAACGCTTGCCTTTCTTGTCCCTCGATATTCTCTTTAACTGATCAAGGGCCAACGTAGTCGAAATTGGATTGGCATTGTAAGTATCGTCAATAACAACTGAACCTTTTACGCCATCAAAAATCCTCAGTCTTCCTGGTGGACGCTGCCAGTCTCCACCGGCCTTTAAGGCCTCCTTAGCTGAGACTCCAAAGCCGTGTTCGGCAACTAATATTGCTACTGCCAGAGCAAACTCATCAGCTGGTCGATCGACCAACTCTACCCGAGCCTTAGTCCGACCCTGATAGGCAATTACTCGACGATCCCTCTTATTAAGGACTGCCAGGCCGCTTTTGGGTAATGACGTAACTAACTGACTCTTTTCTTTGGCAACAGCTTCAACAGTTTTTAAAAACTGGGTATGAGCAGAACCAATATTGGTCAAAATCCCGATCTTGGGCTGTGCAATCTTTAATAATTTTTTCATGTCGCCAGGCTGGTCTATCCCATATTCTAAAACCAAAACCTCGGATGCTCCCTTGGGACTAAAAGTAAATAAACTTTGAGCGACTGCATTAATCAAAACCCGAACCCAGCCAAGAGGATCAACTGGCGCTTCTAAATCTAGAATAGCCAGCGGTAAACCAATCTCCGTATTTAAGTTGCCTGGCGCTGACCTAACCTTTTGTTCTAGCACCTTGGCTAAAACATGGGAAATCGCTGATTTGGTAGTAGTCTTACCTGCAGTACCCGTTACGCCAATAATGAAAGGTTTTCTTATCCTTAAAACCCTTTTGGCTGACCAGCTCAATATGGACTCAACTAAATACTTAAAGCGAGCCTTAAAATAGTTCACTCTGTTTCTCCTGCTTGAGGAACCTGAAAATAATTAAGAATATAAGTTGCCATCTTTGCAAAGGTCGGACTGGCAGTGGAAGCGGAAAACTCCTTGGTCTTCGGCTTATCAAGCTTTACTAAAAGTAAATATTCAGGATCATTAGCAGGAAAGAAGCCCATAAAAGAATGAATAAACTCACCTTCTAGATAACCACCGTTCGGCGAGGCGATCTGAGCGGTTCCTGTTTTGCCGCCGATTCGATACCCCTTAACAGCCGCTAACTTACCATGCCCTTTAACAACAACCGACTCTAGCATTTCCCGGATCTTAGCACTCGTCTCTTCGCTAATTACCCCTTCATTAATCTCAGGCTCAACCTCTACTGCCACTCCACGTTGTCCAATGATTCTTTGTACAACATACGGCCGCACCAGCTTACCGCCATTAATCATCGCCGACCACGCCCGCATCAGCTGCAACGGCGTTGCCGAAATGCCCTGACCAAAACTCATTGTTGCCCGGTTGATATCATGCCAATTATCCAAACCGAGCAGATAGCCCAAAGTCTCGCCAGAAAGTTCGATGCCGCTCTTAGAATCAAAACCGTAAGCGACCAACTTATTATAAAGCTCTTCATTGCTCATTTTACCCGCTACCCAAACCATACCAACATTATCTGAATTCTCTAAAACCTGCGTCATAGTCTCGGTGCCAAATGCCTTGTCTTCAGCCGTCGAGATACGATAGCCCTGAACATAAACGTCCTTACCAAATGTTTCTTCGGTGCCTGGCTCAACTTTGCCATAATCAATTGCCGCCGACATGATTAGCGGCTTAAAAATAGAGCCTGGCTCGTAGACATTACTTATAGCTGGATTTAGATAGCGATCAGTTTCTTCAACCGGAATATCGGAATAATGATTAGGATCAAAACTCCTTGAACCAGATGCAGCAATTAATGCACCGGTCTTAGGGTTCATCAAAATAAACAAACCTGATTCAGCCTCATATTCTTCTACTGCCTTAGTCAAAATTTCCTCGAGAGCATATTGAACATTGTGATCAATACTTAACTCCAAATCATTACCGTCTTCGGGACGAACTTCGCTAACGGTAGAAATAATCCTACCCAGGGTATCTTTTTCGCCCACCACCGATCCAGCCTTGCCAATTAAGTCCTCGTCGTAGTAGCCTTCTAAGCCATAGTTACCAACGCCTTCACGGTTAACAAAACCCAATAGGTGGGCGGCTGTTGAATTCTCAGGGTAAACTCGCTGATTATGACGCTCAATCAACAGACCTGCAAAGCCCTGCTCGACAATCTCATCTCTCTTCTTCTTATTAACGCCCCTAACTAGAGGCGGTAAATAGAGCTTTTCATTATCGATTTGCGAAAAAATATCTTGCTCATCCAATTCGAAAACTTTAGCCAATATTGCTGCCGCCTCTTTTTTATCTTTGATATTTCTCGGCACCACTGAGATATCAAATAATTCCTCGGTGGCAGCAATTGGCACTGTTGTTCCCAGTTGAAAATCCTGAGCATAAATTGCTCCGCGCTTACTCGGTAACTCTCGCGAAACTTCATATTGAGACTCTGCCTTAGCAGCGTAAATCGGATGCTCAACTACACTTTTTTGAAACAAGCGATAAGTAATCAAACACAGCCCGGCCAAAGTAAGCCAGACAATAATATTTAAACGCGATTCCCAGCTTACAGCCAACTGCTCCCTGAATTGATACCTGGCCATAACTACCCAACTATTCTGCTGCCGCCTCGGCCAAAGTCTTTATCTCATCTACTTCTTCAAAGTCTTTTTCTAAATCGTCACCCAAACTTGCTTCTATCTTACTAAGTGCCTGAAGACGCTGAGATTCAAGTTTTAGCCTTTCAACATCCTCAACAAGTTCCTGACGGTCCTGCTCCATGGATTGAACTTCGTAAGATTTAGTTGCTCCCTGCGTAGTTTGTGCTAAGTAGAGCAGTAAAAGACTGGCCAGTGATGCAATTGTTAAAATCTTTAAACTAACCGGACCAATTGCAATTGAACGATTAACATTGTACTTACGTACTCCTTCTTCGGAACGGGGATTGTTTGTAAATTGAATGTTGTTTTTCATCTGACCGCTATCCTTAATTGCGCCGAGCGAGATCGAGGATTGACTTCAACCTCATCCTCACTGGGCAGAATTCTTTTTATCTTATTTATTTCTAAACCTTTTAAAACCTGCTTAACCAACCGATGTTCATTACCCTGGAAGCTGATTACTGCCAACCTACCGCCTGCAGATAACATGTTCCAGGCAACCGGTAAACTCACGGCTACCGCTGTATATTCATCGTTAACTACGATTCTGAGGGCCTGAAAAATTGGCGCCAATAACTTAGGACTGGTTGACTTAACGGCTTTAACAAGTTGGCTAGTTGAAGTAATATTCCCCTCCGTACGAGCTTTTACTATTCTGTCGGCAACTTGGCGTGAGGTTCTGACTCCCCCGATCTCTCGTAGTATTAGCTCTAGCTCTTTTTGATTAGCCGAGTTGACTATCTCGGCGGCCGGCCTAAATCGGTAAGTCCTAACCAAGTGTGCTAACTGCTTGTCAGCGGTCCAAAGACTAGGATTCTGACCAAGATCATCCGTGGGATTAGTCATTCTCATATCCAGTGGCTGATCGACTTGAAAACTCAAACCCATGTAACCGGTGTCGAGCTGCCAAGAGGCAAGGCCGAGGTCAAAAAAAGCGATGTTAATTTTGCTTAATTGATGATCTTCCGAAATTTTCTTTAAGTTTCGGAAGTCATCATTAACCAGAATCAGTTGATTTTGATATTTTTTTAAGTTTTCTCGGGCTAGTTCGAGTCCGGCCTGACTGCGCTCAATGCCGACCAGTTGACCGCCCGCGCCTAACTTATCCAGAATTGCGCGGGCATGTCCTCCTAAACCCAGAGTTGCATCAATTGCAATTTCACCGGGCTGAGGATTAAGTTGGGTTATTACTTCTTGTAATAAAACAGGAGTATGATTCATAAAAACCTTTCTATTGAGGCAAGTTGGGCTCCCGAACTTCCCTCCTGGCTCAGGAACCAACTTACTTCGCTTCACCAGAGTACAACGGTGAAGTGCCCCTCCTGTTTAGTTCCGAAATCCGGAACTCCCCTGGGTTTCTCCGGTAAAACCGAAGAGCCTGGTTGTTAGTTGAGGAAAATCAGGTGAGAAAACAATATTTCCTCACCAATGCTCCCCAGTTAGATTTCTAAACCTTCCAAGTCCGCTTCGGGCGAAAGGTCTGCACTTTGCTTTGCCCAGATCTCTTTATTCCAAATTTCGATGCGGTTATAAACACCTGCGATCACTACCTCTGTGCCAAACTTGGCAAATTCCCGTAAATACGGCGGAACCAAAACTCGTCCTTGCTTATCAAATTCGAGCTCGGCAGCTCCAGCTAAGAAAAAGCGGGCAAACCGACGAGCCTTTGGATCAGAAATCGGCAAGGCAGCAATTTTTGCCGCTAATTTTTCCCATTCTTCCTTAGTGTAAAGGTTCAAACACCCATCGACGCCACGGGTGACAACAGCCCCATCCTCAAGCTCGCGTCGCATCCTGTATGGGATAGCGAGTCGGCCTTTCGAATCCAGGTTGTGGTTGTATTCTCCAACAAACATCGTTTGTTCAACCTTCTATTGCCCTTGGGCGCTATATCGACGATGAGGGTTCGTCTTTTCGACCTAATATCTGACATTTTCCCTCCTGTTAACTTTCCACTTATCCACTCTCTACCTTACTTTTCCCCACTTTTTTCCACATTTCCACACTCAACTGAAATTTAGTTTACATGTTGTTCCTGCTCTCTTCTAGTGGATAACCCTTTAATAAATTACATATAAAAAACTTCAAACCCATAAATAAAACTTATGTGCAGCGCAGTGGGGAATTTTTTCGAAAAAAATCTCTGCAATACTTTGACGAACGGGAGTAGAATCAGCTAAAATTCAGCTACTTATCGCCCCGGCGATGAAAATGGAGGTAAAAAAAATTGGCACCCTTAAAATTCGTGCTGTATAAGTGGGTCGGAAACAAACTGAGACCCATAACTCTCAAAGAGTTTAAACGAGAAGCCAACAATCTAAGACCAGGCCAACAACCCCCAAACTACCTAACTTACTCATTTGTAAGCGAAGACCAATCTCTCATCTTAATCGTCGTTAATTTCAGTAAAGGGCATCGGCAAGATATCCTAAGAGAAGCCCAAAAAATCGCCCCAGACATAAAAGAATGCAACGCCGAAGGCAAAACGATCATCGACCACACTCATATCGAATTGCGGTTTTCACTCCTAAGCCTTGCCCTTCGAGGAATCAAGGATCAATGAAAGTCACCAACGCATACCGACCAAGGGGTCGGTTTTTTCTTGACTAAAAAGTATGACAAACGATAAAATTCTTAGGCTGCCTTTACCTGGAGGCACTTTACAAACCGGAGGAAAGGGTTGAATTTAGATCAAGTTCTTCAAGACACAGAAGACCAGGAGCTACTAGCCTACCTACTACGACGCGATGGATTTAACAATCTATGGTGTCAAATGATTGGACACTTCAAAGATGGCGACCAAGTTCAAAAACTAGTTGAGGCATATGTCGAAAAGAATATTCTTGTCGACGAACCACAACCAGTAGAGTGCGATCATCAACTTTTTCAGATGACGCTGAAGAAGTACTACGAGTTTCAAAATCTCACTCAAGACGACGAAATAGATATTCAAGAATACGAGACAGTTCAGTTTATTAGAAAGCATGGCTGGTCCAGCTTTCTTTGTCTAAATCTCGTATTTGACGATTACAGTAATCTAGATCGACGAAGAGCGAATGCCAGCCTACGCAGCTTTGTCGTCAACACCGCAATCAACGAACTCCCTAATTCTACCGAATCCCTTAAGAGAAAATTGATGGCAATACACCATCAAGAAAAATAAATTAGTAAGCTAGAAAACACGGCCACTAGCTTACCTAGGCCGACCCACTGGGTCGGTTTTTTTTAAAGAGAGCCCCTTGGGGCTCTCTTTAAAATTTATCTAGTTTTCGCTCGTGGCCGCAGTATCATCGGAAGTGTTTTGAGTATCGTCACTATCCATTCCTCTTCTGAAGCCATGTCTCATACCAGGCCCGTGAGGCGGACGAAGATCATTGTCCTCAGCATACTGACGAGCTTCGTCGTATTTTCCATCGGCAATTAAATCATGCATCGTTTTAAGATGGTTAAAATTCTCCTCAGTGGTCATCTCGTCAAAAGCTTCTTGCCGAGCTGCCTTCCAAGCCTCGTAATCACCGGCTTCCAAAGCATCACGGGCGGCTACGGCGTATGCGGGTGCATCATCCGGTAACTCTCCCATCATATGCATTCCCGCTCCCGCATCATCTCCTAAGTCGTGAGCCGAAACCATTGTAAAGCCGGTTGCAGCAATTCCTAAGGCGCCTAACCCAAGAGCAATTTTACTGGCAGTATTTAGACCTTGTTTTTCTTTTTTCATTTTTTCTCCTATATGGCTTTGGCTCTGCAGCAGCCTCAACCCGGTTACTGCCCTTATTACACACCCAAATAAACTTTTCTTTCACTTTTATCGCTAAGCTTGGGACGAACAAATACAACCTCGGCTTCAAATTGTCCGCTCCCGATCCGTCTGCCTATCGCGTGGATCATTGATCCTGCTTTCAGCAAATCTTCGTCGTTAATTTTCGTTCCTGCCTTAATAGTAATTACAACTTCACATTCGGGAGCTTCGACTAAAATTTCTTGATCAGTAAAACTTTTGACTCGGCCAACAACCGCCCGCTCGGTAAATAATGAAAAGTTTTGACGATTCTCATACAAAGGGCGCAGCGGCCTCAACTGCCCCATTTCAACTTGCTCAGCAATCCGGTCATTGATCCGTAATCGGGATAATCCGCCACCAATCAAAATTGCTAACACCAGCAAACCGACACTCATCAAAAGCATTGGCTGCTTATAGCTAATGTCGTAATGCCGCAACAATAAAACTGTTAAGCCAAATGCCAAACCTACAATTAAAACTAAAACCAATGGAAAACTTTTAATAAATATTCCCAAACCAAATAAACCATGACCCAAAAAAACAGCGTTGCCAGTCGAACGAAGCCAAAAACCAAACCAGTTAAAACTCAAAATCAAGGTTGTGAAAAAAATCAGAAAAAGAAACGCGTAGCCAAACTGCTCAGCCAAAACATTAAACTGCGAACGCGGTTTGATGTGGTCTTTTTTAATCTGTTTTTTTACTTGATCGGTTAACTTACTCATGGTCTTTTAGATATATCTTCTTTAAATACTCTTTTCCCCGCCTAATCCTTGTCGCAACAGTATTAATCGGCAGTCTCAAGATGTCGCTGATCTCTTCGTACTTCCTGTCCTCTATATAGTAAAGCATGACTGGTTCACGATACTTTAAAGGTAATTTAGTCAGGCTTTCTCTGACTGCCTCCTGGGTTTCCTTTAGTTCCATTTCCCTGTCGGGAATCTGATCCGACTTCTCCATTTCGATAATCTTTTCCGCCGCCTCTCCTCCAATATACTTCTTCTCTTTGCGCAACCAATTTAGAGACTCATTGCGTACAATTCGATATATCCAAGTCGAGAAGGATCGCTTTTGGTCATAGGTTCTCAAATTCTGATAGGCCTTGATCATTGCCTGTTGGACTACATCCTGAGCATCATCTTGCTCTTTAACGATACTGGCCGCATAACGCAGTAAGCGCTTTTCATAGGATTCGAAAAGAACTGTTAAAGAATCAAGATTTCCATCCAAAATCTCGCCAATTAGCTTGGCCTCATTAGGAGCCATCTTTTATTACACCCACTGAGAGTTTTTTATTTCAACTATTTAATCGGCCAGCGGACAAGGGTTTCCCACTTGGCAGAATCTTTTTCTTCTTCCGGGTCAGTAATGTAAACTTCCCAGGGATCAGCCTTAGACTCCCGACCCTGTTCGCTCATCCAAGTCTTGATCATCTCGTGAGCCGTATCTAGTTGGTCATATGGCCCGACGTGCATCAAGCTTACCACTTCGCCACCTGGCAGCTCCGAGTTACGAACCAAATCATTACCCTTAACATCGGATTCAACCGGCATACCCGCCTCGAGCTCGATTTCTTCTCCAACTTCCAAGTAACGGGCATATGGTGGGCCAATCGCCTTATAACCATTATTTTTTAAGTAATCATAAACCTGATTCAGAGCCTCACCCATTAACTTGGAAACCTGGCTTATCGGACCTTTTTTAACAACCGCCAACGTTGGTTGCGAGTCGATTGTTTCAACTTTTATTTGATCACTCATATTAACCCCTCTCTAGTAAGTTTTTAGTAACTCTTGCAGATAATTTACCAATTCTTGGATTTTAACTCGCTCCTGTTTGAGCGAATCTCGATGACGGACAGTAACCGAATCATCATCTTTGGATTCAAAATCAACCGTTATGCAATACGGCGTACCAATTTCGTCTTGTCGGCGATAACGCCGGCCAATTGAACCAGATTCATCATATTGAACAAAGCCAATCTCAGATTCTCGAAGCTTAGCTACAATCTCATGAGCCAGATCCGGCAAGCCTTCCTTCTTAACCAGTGGAAATACCGCTGCCGTCACAGGCGCTAAACGCGGATGAAGTTTAAGTGTTACTTCACCATCCTTACGACCATCATTGCCCTTGGAGACATGATAGGCTTGAACCAATAAGGCCATAAATAGCCGATCAACTCCGAGCGTTGGCTCAATTACATAAGGCGTCACCTTCTCTTTAGCTTCTTCGTTAAACCAGCTTAAATCTTTGCCCGAATGCTCAATATGCTGTTTTAGATCGTAATCGGTTCGATTGGCAACTCCAGCTAATTCCGACCAGCCAAAATGAAACTTATACTCTATATCAGTAGCTGCTTTGGCATAGTGGGCCAACTCATCTTTATCATGCGGTCGCAGTCTGACCCGATCTCCCTTAATACCCATATCAGCAAAGAAATTCTGCCATTCGCCTACCCAGTAATCAAAATGTTTATCGGCCTCAGCTGGCATTACAAAATATTCAATCTCTGCCTGTTCAAACTCCAAGGTTCTAAAAATAAAGTGGCCAAGAGTAATCTCGTTACGAAATGCCTTACCTATTTGGGCAATTCCAAATGGCAATTTCATCCTCATCGCTTCTTGAACAAATTTAAAATTAACGAACATGCCCTGAGCCGTCTCAGGTCGAAAATAGGCTAGACTTCCTTCGTCTTCTACCGCGCCAAGAGTTGTTTTAAACATCAAATTAAACTGCCTGGCTTCGGTTAGGTTATGCTTGTGATCTCGTCCCTCTGGAATGTCATGATCAGCTCGAAATCGCTGATGGCATACTTTGCATTCGACCAAAGGGTCAGTAAAACCCGCTTCATGACCAGAAGCCTGTAAAACCTCGCGCTTGGTAAGCAAGGTGCTTTCAATCGGAACAATGTCAGAGCGACGATAAACGAATCTCCTCATCCATTCTCGTTTGAGATTTTGGCGCAGCAAACTGCCTAGTGGACCGTAATCCCAAGAAGATTGTAGTCCGCCATAAATCTCTGCCGACTGGTTAACAAAACCTCGCCTTTTGGCTAACGAAACAAGATCCTCCATAAAATTTTTGGGGTATTCCATAACAAACCTCACCTAATGTGACTCAAGTTTAACTTTTAAGGATCAAAGCTGCAATCTAGAGGCTGATCACCTTAAATTCAAACTCGGCCTCGAGGGCATTAGCTGCATGCTTTTTAGTCGAAAAAAAATAGTCATAGCTATGGGAATCGACTGTGTCGACATCAACTAACGATTCAACTCGTCTTACTACCCCATCTGCCCCATCAAAAATCTCTACCTGTGGCCACATTTTTTTTATTAAAGGTTTTAAAAACGAAAAATGAGTACAGCCAATCACAATTGCGGTAGCCGCTTGGCCGTCTAATTTTTCTTTTAGCAATTCAATCCCATCAAGATCGCCTGCCTCAACCTGCCCAACTAATTCTGTTGCGCCGATATGAAATACTTGCTTGCCGCTATTAAACCGTTCAACTAGCTGATGGTAGCGAGAGTTTTTAACCGTTGAGTGAGTTGCTAAAACAATCACCTGACCATGGGCTGCCAATGCCGGCTTGATCGCCGGTTCGATCCCCACAATCGGTATCTCAAATTTTTCTCGAAGCTCATCAATGGCGTTGACGGTCGCAGTATTGCAGGCAATAACTACTAAATTAGCACCCTTGGCCTGTAAAAAGCTCACAATTTTTGTTGAGCGTTCTATAATTTCGGCTTGAGAGCGGTAACCATAAGGTGCAAATTCCTGATCGGCCAAATATATAAAACTCTGACCCGGTAAAGATTGCTTAAGTTTTTTATAAATGTAGAGACCGCCAACCCCCGAATCGAAAACGCCGATCACTATTTTTTACTAAGGCTATTGCCAATTAGTAGAGCAAGTTCAACCAGCAAGTACCAAGCAACTGCATAGGCAATCATTGCCCCGATAATAGAAAAATCTATTACGTTGCCGCCACCAGCTGTAATCCGAGGAATAACTGTAAAAGGACTTACTAACGGTTGGGTAAAATCATAAAGAGAACTAACCAATCCCGTTCTATCGGCATTAAACAACTCAAAAATAAATCTAAAAAACAAGGTCGACTCTATAATTCCGCCGACAATTTGGACAGTTATTACAATTATTCTGGTCATAAATTAATTATATACCATTTGCTGACTTCTGATTTAACAGTTATCATCA
>JAGQLE010000030.1 GCA_020429585.1 Candidatus Berkelbacteria bacterium | reverse complement strand
TAGCCAACTGCGCCACACCCCGAACTAAAAAATTCTAACATTTTATACCTGTTTACTCAAGGAAATTAGTTTGACGGGGCACTAATCCGAAAGCTATACTCAGATTTAGAATTTAATTTCAGCCATTCGGAGGCTTATCTGGCTACTTTGAAAGGGATTACAAATGTATACGTTACTTTATGTAGCGCTAGCCCTCATAGTTGGGGGAGGCGCCGGTTTTATCATACGCTCAGGCTCAAAGCGTAAATCTGACGAGCAAATTGCCGCTAAACAAAAAGAAATTCTCCTCGAGGCTAAAAACGAGGCAATTAAGATCAAGGAAGAAGCAAAGGCCGACGAAGAAGATCGCCGCAAAAGAATAGATAGTCTTGAGGGAGAAATCCGACAACGCGAATCAAGACTGGAATCTAGGGTTGCTAAACTCGACGACGAACTCAAGTCCCTAGATAGTAAAAGGCAGTCTCTAAACGAACGAGAAAAATCTATTGACGAGTCTATCGAAGAGCAAAAAAGCAAGTTGGAAAAAATTGCCTCATTAAATAAGGAAGAGGCCCGCGAAGAACTTCTCCATCAGGTTGAGCTAGAATTTAAAGAAGATCTTATTGCCAAGGTTAAAGAGCAAAAGCACCTAGCTCAACAAGAATTTGATGCCTGGTCACGAAAAATTTTAGCTACCTCCATGGAAAGATTGGCCTCGGAAACAACTGCTGAGCATTCTATTCAGCCAATCAGCATCCCTTCAGAGGAAATGAAAGGACGGATTATCGGTAAAGAAGGTAGAAACATTCAAGCCTTTGAAAAATTAACCGGTGTTGATGTTGTCATCGATGAAAGCCCGGACACCATTACTATTTCAAGTTTTAATCCTATTAGACGCCATATGGCCAGAGTTGCGATGGAGCGTCTTGTTTCCGACGGCCGAATCCACCCAGGCAAAATTGAAGAAACCTGGGAAAAAGTCGACAAAGAGGTTAATAAAGAAATTCAGGAAGCTGGAGAGCAGGCGGCTCGAGATGCCGGTATCGCTGGCCTTCACCCCGATCTCTTAAAAATCATGGGGCAACTTAAATTTAGAACCTCCTATGGACAGAACGTCCTTAAGCACTCAATCGAAATGGCTAACCTAGGTGCAATGATTGCTGCCGAAATAGGCGCCGATGTCAATGTTTCTCGCAAAGCCTGTTTTTTACATGATATCGGCAAGGCTGTTGATCACGAGGTACCTGGCCCTCATCACCACATCTCAATGGATATCGCTCGAAAGTACGGCATGAGCGAAGTAGTTATTAATGCGATTGGTGCTCACCATGGAGATATCGAGGCCAAAACTGTTGAGGCTCTAATTGTAAGAATTGCCGATGCAATCTCCGGCAGTCGACCTGGAGCTCGTCGAGATACTTACGAAAACTACGTCAAGCGAGTAACGGAGCTTGAGAACATCGCCAAGGGATTTGAAGGTGTAGCTAAGGCGTTTGCTGTCCACGCTGGGCGGGAGATTAGAATCTTAGTCACCCCCGAAGACGTCAACGACCTCGAAGCTTTAAAGCTTGCCCAAAAAGTTGCCCGAAAAATCGAACAGGATCTTCAGTATCCTGGAATGATTAAGGTTAACGTTATTAGAGAAACTAGGTCTCACGAGTTCGCTAAATAATGAGAATACTATTTATTGGTGATATCTTTGGTCGACCTGGGCGCGAAGCGGTTAAAAAATTTCTGCCGGAAATTAAAGAACAAGAACAAATAGATTTTACTATTGCTAATGGCGAAAATGCTCGACATGGCAATGGTATGGATTTAGACATCTACAGCGATTTAACCGAAGCTGGTGTAGATTATTTTACCGGCGGTGACCACAGCTTTAGCATTAAAGAATTTCTGCCTTTAATGGATGACCCCAAGACACGAGTTCTAAGGCCTGCTAATTATCCTGGTGCGCCCGGCAGAGGCCTGGCAATCGTTGAGGTCGGTATAGAAAACCTTACGATCATCAATCTCCAAGGACGGGTTTTTATGAGGCAGCAAATCGATAATCCTTTTTTAATTGCCGACCAATTAATAAAGGAATCTAAAGGCTTTATCTTTATAGACTTCCACGCAGAAGCAACCAGCGAAAAAAATACCTTCGGACATTACGTCGATGGTCGTGTTGGCGCCGTCGTCGGAACCCACACTCACGTTCCAACCGCCGATGAGAGGATCTTGCCCAAGGGGACAGCTTATATTAGCGATGTTGGCTTAACTGGGCCGAGGAATGGCTCAATTGGAGCTGACTTAAAACAGGTGATCCCCTCTTTTACCAAGGGCCTGCCATTTAAGCTGGCTCCTGCAGAAGGTGAAACTGTTTTAAATGCTATTGTCATCGAAACCAAAGACAATCAGGCCATCTCAATTAAGAGAGTATCTATTGTTGACCCTAAGGATTAGGACCGCTTACATCCCCGCTACCGGAGAAGAGAACAAAATCGAACAATTCCAGGATACTACCCGAAATCCGATCAAGACTAAGCTCTAGCTTACGCTTCGATCGGCCATAGTAGCCCGTCACCTCGATAAAAGTTGTTCGACTCGATAGCGGCTCCCCGCCTAAACTCTGAATTCTATAACTACTTAAGTTTGAGTTATAAGCTCTTATTCTGATTATATCTGGCCGAATTCCAGTAATCGGAAAAGTAGCACTGTTTGGCGCTCCAGAGTTTTCCTTGATTAACTTTTTAGCTGAGCTATCCTGACTAACCAACCCACCTCCGCTGTCAAGCAATGAAATTTCCACCGAATTTGTGTTATTAGGGCTAAGGCTTCCTGGGTTTTCGTATTCCCAGCTAATCTGAATCGGTTTAGTTAGATCCGAAACATCATACTCAATTGCCTGATCGTGTGCCAAGGCAACAATGGTACCGCGCGAAGTAGTCTTTGTGTTCTGAACCTCGGGTTCGCCAGGCTCAAGCTTGTGTGAAATTTTAAGATCATAAATTATGTCCCCCGGACTTGGAGTATTGCCCAAAGGATTTACACAAACCGGAGATGTATTCGGTTGGCTTAAGTTTACCCTGGTAACCAGCTGAGAACTCCTTGTCGGAGTGCTATCTGAACCGTCGCAACTTGTAGGCGTTTCAATATCTTTATTAAATCTAAATCTAAGCAAACCGTCCTCAATACCGGCCGTTGCCGCTGAGTACGCATTTAAAGAATCTTCAAGACGTACAACTTGAGTAAAGCTACTTAGACTCACCCTGCCGATTGCAAAAGCAATGGTTCCAATAACCGCCACCAACACCATTGCAATTAATAGTGCTGTCCCTTTTTGAGAACTTTGATTCCCTCCTAAATTCATGTCATCATCATACCAGAAGGTTGGTTAGTGTAGATAATTATCTGCTACAGATTGACTTTTATTTAAATAAGTAAGATACTCTGAGGCTGAAACTTGCGGGTGTAGCACAATGGTAGTGCGCCTGCCTTCCAAGCAGGATACGCCGGTTCGATTCCGGTCACCCGCTCCATGAGTTCGCCCCCGTAGCTCAAAGGATAGAGCGATGGGTTTCTAACCCAGCGGTTGCAGGTTCGAGTCCTGCCGGGGGTACCATTTAAAATATGGTGGATGTAGCTCAGCTGGTTAGAGCACCAGGTTGTGGTCCTGGCGGTCGTGGGTTCGAGTCCCATCATCCACCCCAGTAACTAGCTTCGAACCTTTACCTATGTTAATATTCTTTTATGGCGTATAAAAACGTTGAAGATAGACGCGCTGCAATAAGGCGTCACTACCACGCCAATAAAGAGAAATATCTAGAAAAAAATCGCAAACGCCGAGCAAAGTTGCGTAAGTATATCGCTGATATTAAATCTAAAACTCCTTGCACAGACTGCAAAATCCAGTATCCTTACTACGTTATGGATTTTGATCACCTGAGCAGCAAGAAGGGTATTATAAGTAAAGTAGTTGCTTCCAATAATTTAAAAGCTTTAAAGGATGAAATCGCCAAATGCGAAATCGTATGTTCTAACTGCCACCGTAAAAGAACATATTCAAGGTTGAGCCCCGGTAGCTCAGTGGACTAGAGCACCTGTCTTCGGAACAGGGTGTCGGGGGTTCGAATCCCTCCCGGGGTACCATCATTTCATGGGCCTGTAGCTCAGCGGTAGAGCAGTTGCCTCTTAAGCAATTGGTCGTGGGTTCGAATCCCACCGGGCCCTCCATGGCCCCATCGTCTAACGGCCAGGACGTCAGGTTTTCATCCTGGAAATCGGGGTTCGATTCCCCGTGGGGTCACCAGTAGTAAGACACTCACCGCAAGGTGGGTGTTTTGCTATTAGTGCTCCCGGGAATAGAACTAGAGGGGTCGGGATTCTTCCCGTTCGGGGTGACCTGCAAAGTCGCGAAGCGACCTGGAGACCAGAGGGCGGAAGCCTTATGGAAGTGAACATTCGGCGCAAGACCGAGTTGAGCTCGTGAGATTTCCCCGTGGGGTCACCAAAGAAGACTTTTCGACATTCGAAAGGTCTTTTTTGTTTTCTACAGATTGCAAACATATTTTTTTAGATCTTGTATACTTACTTTATGGCTTTGCAAAGTACTAATTATCGTTCAATTGGAGTTTTAATCGCTATTGCGACGGTGGCAGTTATCTTTTTAGTCGGAGTTACCTTGGTTCGCAACAATCAACGCGGCGAGACGACAGGCAGTATCATTCTCGAGGAACCCCAATCCGGATTAGTAGTAATCGTGCCAAGTACTACCTGGACAATCGGTTCTGCGAGTACCAACTTTTTTATTAATCGGTCAAAAAGAATTGAGGAAATCCAAACGCAAAAAGGTACCTGTAACAATTTTTCCAAAAGCCAATCAATTGCCATTCAGGCAGCTTTGGAAAATGGTCCGAATTCAGCTAAGGAGGCTTGGTTGCAAGAATTTCCTGGCCTGACAAATATCATTACCCCGGACAGTTTTGGAGCAGGACGAACTTTGGTTGGCATCGACACTTGCAACGCCACCTTTAACAGAAAAGTTGTTACTCTTAGGGCCCAGGCTTACAAAAATGACGTTGAAATCAGATTTTCCAAGGAATTGATCCAGAAATCTGACCTTTCACAATCAGATCTGATCGAAATAGCGAACAGTATTGCCGGGGGTTCAGCCGGCCAAAACAGCAGTACATTTAATGAACTAATCGGAGTTATGGAGTCGGCACGATAGCAAGCCTATGTTTTTTCCGCTAGAATCCGACCATGTCTTTTAATCTTAAATCAGATTACCAACCTGCTGGTGATCAGCCCAAGGCAATCGATCTTCTTGTAAATGGAATCGAATTTGGTCGGAATCAACAAATCCTTCTGGGTGTCACTGGCTCTGGTAAAACATTTACGACCGCTAATGTTATAACTCGGCTCAACCTACCCACACTGGTCATTGCTCACAACAAAACTTTAGCTGCCCAACTTACTCAAGAGTTTAGAACTTTCTTTCCCGATAATGCAGTAGAGTATTTTGTTTCGTATTACGACTACTACCAGCCCGAAGCCTATTTAGCTGGTACAGATACATATATTGAAAAAGAGGCAGACATAAATGACGAAATTGATCGTCTAAGACATCGGGCAACCTCCGCCCTGCTAACCAGAAAAGATGTGATCGTCGTTGCCTCGGTATCTGCAATTTATGGCTTAGGCTCGCCTGATGAGTACCAAAAAACTGTTCTAATTTTAAGCCAGGGCCAAGAAATTGGCCGCGAAGAGCTTATCTCATCGCTTATAGATATGCATTATGTTCGCTCAAGCTCTTTCGAACGAGGTACATTTAATGCCAAAGGAAATCTAATTGAGATTGTGCCGATCGGCGAAGAACGTCTTTACAGAATTAAACTCAACGGCAACTCCATTCAATCGATCCAAGTCCTCGAACTCGTCACTCGCTCTTTATTGGAAGAAACTAAAACTCTCACTGTCTTTCCCGCTAAGCATTTCGTCACCAGTCCCGAAAAGATGAATAAGGCTTTAAAATCAATCAAAAATGAGCTCGATGACAGACTCAAGGTTCTTAACAAAGCAGGTAAAAACCTGGAAGCCGACCGCTTAGAACGCAGAACAAAATACGACTTAGCGATGATGAAAGAAGTTGGCTATACCAATGGCATCGAAAATTACTCGCGCCACCTGACTGGCAGAAAGCCGGGAGAGCCCCCCTATACACTTATAGATTACTTTCCAGAAGGGTTTCTAACCGTTATTGACGAATCCCATGTTACAGTTCCTCAAATTGGCGGCATGTATGCTGGAGACAGGGCCCGTAAGGATGCTTTAATCGACTTTGGGTTTAGATTGCCTTCGGCATATGACAACCGCCCGCTTAAATTCAATGAATTTGAAGCCAAGCTCGGACCGGTTATTTATCTATCTGCCACCCCTGGCCCATACGAGAAAAAACACTCTCAACAGCTAGTTGAACAAATCATTAGGCCAACCGGCTTAATCGATCCTCAAACCGATATCAGGCCAATCGAGGGACAAGTCCAAGATGCAATTAAAGAGATTGAAAAAGAAACAGATCTCGGACATCGTGTTTTAGTTACGACTCTAACGAAAAAGATGGCCGAGGATCTAGCTGAACATCTGCAAAAGGAAGGCGTTAAATCTACCTACCTCCATTCCGAAGTGGATACGATCGAAAGAATCAGAACTCTAGACAATTTACGACTTGGCAAAACCGAAGTCTTGGTAGGCGTCAACCTTCTTAGGGAAGGACTTGACCTCCCCGAAGTCTCAATGGTGTTGATTTTAGACGCGGACAAAGAAGGTTTTTTGCGGTCCGAAACCTCTTTAGTTCAAACAATCGGCCGAGCAGCCCGCAATGTCCGCGGCCGGGTAATACTTTACGCTGACCAAGTTACCGGCTCTATGCACCGTGCCCTCGCTGAAACCGACAGAAGGCGCAAGATTCAACTCGATTATAACCAAAAACACAACATCACCCCCCAAACAATTAAAAAAGAAATTGAAAGCATTATCCCTCAAGAAGAGCAACTTGCTGAAGAATGGGAAAAAGCAATTGATATCAATAAACTGCCCAACCTAATCAAGGATCGAGAAAAGGAAATGAAACGACTAGCCAAGGAACTCCGCTTCGAAGAGGCGGCCCTAGCACGAGATGAAGCTATTCAATTAAGAAAGATGCAGCGTACCCTTAAGTTAAAGTAAAAAGTCTAGCCAATTAATCGGCGCCCCTAAGCTCCAGCTTGTTCGTAAAATGTTCGTGTTTTTGGTATAGTGATGATACAAATAAATATAAGCCCCCGGCCAAACTGGGGCGATATTGAAGTTAAATGAACAAAATTGAAAAAATAGAAATTCGTGGAGCACGGGAACACAATCTCAAAGAGATTAATTTGGATATACCGAAAAATCAATTGGTCGTTATTAGCGGTATTTCTGGCTCAGGTAAATCCTCGTTGGCTTTCGACACAATCTATGCTGAGGGCCAACGTCGCTATATAGAGTCCCTCTCTTCTTACGCCCGTCAATTTTTAGGCCAAAAGGGCAAACCTGACTTTGACTCGATCGAGGGTCTTTCCCCGGCGATTTCTATTGATCAAAAATCCACCTCTCACAACCCCCGATCAACTGTTGGAACAGTAACGGAAGTCTATGATTACCTTAGGCTTCTATTCGCTAAAATTGGTCAACCATACTGTATTACTTGCCACCATCCAATTACTAAATCAACCATCGACGAAATAGTTGATTCCGTGCTGGAAAAAAATTCCGACAACCAACTAATTAAGATTATTTCTCCTGTTGTACAAGGCAGGAAGGGCGAACATAAAGAGCTCTTTAAGGAACTGTTTTTAGAAGGCTTTACCAATATTAATCTTAACTCAAAGCCGATCGAGCTCACTAATAACCACCCCCAGATCAATCCCAACAAAAAAAACACCGTCGAAGTTGAGATCGACTCCTTTAGACTAAGCGTCGATTCGATTTCAAGGTTGTCTCAGGCAATTGAACTAGCGGCAGAAAAGGCAAATCAGTCGGTAGTCATCGAGGGTAAAACCCGTCAATCATTTAATCTTGGCTTGATGTGTGCCAATTGCGGGCATAGTATGTCTGAGCTCGAGCCGAGATCTTTTTCGTTCAATAGTCCGTTCGGGGCTTGTTCGGAATGCGATGGCTTAGGCTCAATAAAAAAGGTTGATCCTAGTTTAGTAATTCCCGATTACGACAAAACAATTTCTGAAGGCGGAGTATTGCCCTGGAACTATTCAAGTAAAAATTGGTATGGCTTTGTATTACGGTCTGTATGCGAATATTATCGTTTTGACATGAACCGGCCGCTTAAGAATTGGCGCCAAGACCACCTAGGAATACTACTCAATGGCGAAGAGGGTGGGACAGTTAAAATCCCAGCAACCTACTATAGTAATAACGTTAGAAGAACCTTTAGCTTAAACTTTGGCGGAGTAATAGGGATCCTAACCCGGCGGTGGCGAGAAACGGAATCGGAAGCGGTCAGACGGGATGTCGAAAAATACATGACCGAACTACCCTGTTCTGCCTGCGACGGCCAGCGGCTCAAGCCCGAATCCCTTTTGGTAAAGATAAACAACTTAAACATTAACGACATAGTTTCGAAGCCGATTATTAACTCCGTAGAACTAATAGACAAATTAGAGATTTCCGAGCGCCAAAAAATAGTAGCTGACCGAATCTTTAAGGAGATCAATTCGCGTTTGAAGTTTTTGGACAGCGTTGGCCTAGGCTATTTAACTCTAGATCGAAAGGCTAATACGTTGGCAGGCGGCGAGGCGCAACGAATCAGACTCGCTAGTCAAATTGGCTCTAGGTTGACTGGTGTTTTATATATTCTAGATGAACCCTCGATTGGACTCCATGCTCGCGACAATAGCCGCCTCATTGAGGTGTTAAAAGAGTTAAGAGATTTAAACAATTCAGTTATCGTTGTGGAGCATGACCAGGAAACGATCGAAGCAGCTGACTATTTAGTTGATATAGGACCGGGAGCAGGTAAGCATGGAGGCCGAGTGATGGCTGCCGGCACCCCTCTAGAAGTGGCCGAAAACCCTCAATCAATCACTGGAAGGTTCTTGGCTGGTCTCGATTCGATCGCCCTGCCCGCCAAAAGACGCAAAGCTAAGCAATACGTTTCTGTTTATGGGGCCTATGAGAATAATCTCAAGCGGGCAAATATCCACATACCAGTTAACACCCTAACGTGCGTAACTGGGGTCTCTGGTTCCGGCAAATCGACGATTACGAATGAGGTACTGTACAAAGCCTTAGCCAGAAAACTTAATCGCTCACTGGTCAAGCCAGGTAAATACGAGCGACTGGAAGGCGAAGACAACTTAGAGCGGGTTACTTTGATTAGCCAGAACCCAATCGGCCGTACCCCCAGATCAAATCCAGCCACTTACACCGGAGTTTTTACCCCGATCAGAGAGCTATTTGCTGCTACCAAAGAGGCCAAGATAAGAGGCTATAAGCCCGGTCGATTTTCTTTTAATGTCAGCGGTGGCCGATGCGAAAATTGTCAAGGTGATGGGGTTTTAAGGGTAGAGATGCAGTTTATGCCCGATGTTTATTTGCCCTGCGATATTTGCGAAGGCAAAAGATATAACCGCGAAACACTCGAAGCAAAGTTTGCCGGCAAATCGATTGCCGACGTCTTAAAAATGACGGTCGAAGAAGCACTGATGTTTTTTAAAGACATCCCAAAAATCGCTAATAAAGTTGAATTGCTTTTCGAAGTAGGATTAGGATATATAGAGTTAGGTCAGTCGGCGACAACCTTATCCGGTGGCGAGGCGCAAAGGATTAAGCTCGCCTCCGAACTATCACGTAGAAAAAACAATACCCTATATATTTTAGACGAACCGACTACCGGTCTTCATTCCGCTGATATTAAGCAACTACTAGAAGTTCTCAATCGATTGGTCGATCAAGGCAATGCGGTCGTAGTCATCGAACACAACCTGGATGTAATTAAAACCGCTGACTGGGTAATTGACCTGGGTCCAGAAGGAGGAGACGGTGGTGGTAAAATTATCGCCACCGGCACTCCTGAAGAAATTGCCGAAAATACTAAATCTTATACAGGAAAGTATCTAAAAAAGTTGTTGAAAAAATAACTATCCAGGAGGGATTATTCTATCCATTCCCCAATTCAAACTCTTCAATACAAGTAACGTTCGTATGAAAAAAACTTTTAAGGTCAGTGCGATCCCCGATTTGCCCAGAGTTCCTGGTGTTTATTACTATTACGATAGTAGTAACAATCTTTTATATATCGGCAAAGCAACATCATTAAAATCACGGGTCAGCTCGTATTGGCAACGGCCGGCTGACAACCGCATCGCTAGTATGGTTACCAAGATCGCCACCATTAAAATTAAAGTTACCGATTCGGCTCTAGAGGCATTGATCTTGGAAGCCAACGAAATCAATCGTCTTCAACCACCCTTCAACGTCCGGGGCAAAGATAGCAAAACTTTTGCCCAGATTGCTTTAACCAAGGAAGATTTTCCTCGCTTTATCATTGTCCGGCCGACTCAAAAAACAAAATTTAAAATTGACCGGACCTTTGGACCGTACGTTTCTGCCTTTGCGGCTAGGCGAGCGCTCAAATCTCTACGGGAAATCTTTAAGTTCAACTGCCGAGGCAAGGCCGGCTCAGGCCGATCCTGCCTTTACCGAGAACTTGGTTTTTGCCCAGGGGTTTGTACTGGCGATATCACCCCCAGCGAATACAAAAAAATTATCAATAGAGTCGTTCAGTTTTTGGAAGGTAAAAAAGACCGGATCATTAAAACGACAAAAAAATTAATGACCGAGGCAGCCAAAAGGAAAGATTATGAAAAGGCGGCGGCTTACCGGGACGAACTATTTGCACTCACTCACATTCGCGACACTGCTTTTATGACCGATGATGCTACCTCGCTTGTTGAAAGCTCGCTTCCAGCTCGGCTTGAGGCCTACGATATCTCCAACCTCGGTAATCACGCTGCTGTTGGCAGTATGATTGTTTTAGAACATGGACGCTCAAACCCAGCCGAATATCGAATGTTTAAGATCCGCTCTGTCCGAAAGCAAAACGACATCGGAATGCTCAGGGAGGTTCTAACAAGACGATTGAGGCATAAGGAATGGCCTATGCCGGAATTCATCTTTGTTGACGGTGGCATAACCCAACGCCAAATTGCTGAACGGGTTTTAAAGAGGTTTAAGTTAGATATCCCCGTTGCCGGTGTAAGCAAAGGCCCAAAAAGGAAGTTGGCTAAAATCGTTGCCTCAGAAAAAGCCCGCAAGTGGCTAAATGATCGCCGTCTCACCAATCAGCTTATGGAACCTATCGCCCGCCTCGCCCGCGACGAAGCTCATCGTTTTGCCATCAACTACCACCGCAAACTCAGAGCACAATCTATTAATTAGCACCTGGGTGGTTTTTAATATCTTGGCGATAAACGTGTTTTTCCGTTGGTCTAAATCCTAAATACTTTCCAAACATTAACCTAGTTTGAGCATCGATGGCTGGCAGGGAGGAAAAAATGACATTCGAAATCGGCAAAAGGATTGGCGCCGAAACCCACTCCAAAATTACGCTCAGTCTTGATCTACCCAAGCGTTTTTTAGGCACAGGCGGCAAAAGTAAGTGCGAAATAGTCAAGGTAATCGCTAAGCCACCTAGGGCAAAAGTCAGAATTTTACCGTAAAGAGGCGGAAAAGTATGGGCCAAAACTACGTCTTGGAAATCGGGATTGGCAATCCTTGGCAACCAGGCAAAAACAGCTAGAATTGTCGACGTTGTTGCCCAAGAAAAATGCCCTTCCATCAATCGAAAAGCCTGCAGCCATTTATCCCAAAATGGCAACCGTCTATTACGCCACATATGATAGAGAACAAAAGGTATGTCTGATGCTCCCCAGGCCCAACGGCGCTTTTGTACATACTGCTCTTTAAAAGTCGCCCAATAGCCATCGGGCGACAAAACCGCATCTTGATAGATTGGAACATTAAGAGGAACTACATCGTGCTTACCGTTAAATCTAAAATAACTACGCCAGAACTGATGACCATCTTCAACAATTGTTTTAGTAGACCAGAAATCGGTCTTAACTAGGGCTTCAAATCCTTGAGCATGGGCTGAAAAATTTCTTAGACGATGCGGCCTAGTGGACTCGATTATTTGCCAGAACGAGCTACCGAGAGCTATTGAACGGATCGGCATTGGTACATCCCAAATGTTGTTAAAAAACATCGGGATAGGCTGAAAGGTTGCATAGGTTGGCTCGGGATGCCTGATATACTCATATGTTAAGTTAGCAAAATATTTTCGATGAACACGATTGTCCGCATCGAGGGTAGTGCAAATTACATCCCTAAGGTTAATTTTTTTACGCTCGATAAATGGCTTTATATGGCGAGCGGCCCAGGTAATATTACCGCCCTTACCCTTAACTTCACCTGGTAAATCCATTGGATGAACGGTCGTTTCAAGATGAAAAAACTTACTACCGAATTCTTTCTGAACTAGCCTAGACACTTTACGACCGTTCTCTTTGAATCTTGCTTCTGTGGCAACTACCACAATAATTTTTTTACGATCGTATTCCGAGTCTTCAATTTCTTGTAGAGTAGCTCTAATAATTGTTGGGTCTTCCTTTGATACAGCTACAACTACTAAATGATAAATCGACCGCCAGGAATCTGCAGTAAAATCCAGCTTAAGCTGCTTAAGCCAATCTTTCTTAACATCCCGTCGATAACGAATGTAGCCGATTATCAGACGTGCCGACATTAACATCGCACGAGTCATCCAAAACAAAGCATAAACAATCAAACCGGTCGCCACCACTATTGGCGCCGTGAACGACAGAATAGTAATCGATAAGAAAGTTCCCCAGGTTAAAAAGCCAGGTACAAATTCAAGCCACCTCGGATGATCTGAGCCGGAACTCACTTAAGGCTCGCTTTTAAGATCGGTATCAAAACTATTAACTGGGTAAAAAAGGTTGCCATGGCCAAAATGTAGCCCAAAAGTTGCCCCTTTCGCGTGAACAAAACAGTTAAGATAATATTAATTATAAGAATGCCGGCGCTTAAATAAAGGCTAATCGGATTAAACTCTGTTAATTTTAAGCGTAAGAGCCAGGCACCGACATGAATAATAATAGCAAAGATAATAAAATAAATTGTCTTGGCATCCAGATTTAATTTTCTAAACATTAAGGATATCTTTCTACCAAAAAAAATAAGGACTGGAGCCATCTCCGGGATTCGAACCCGGGACCTTCACTTTACGAAAGTGCTGCTCTACCCCTGAGCTAAGATGGCCAATATGCAAATATAGCTTGTATCACGGGTTAGATTAACCTAAAAACGTATCGGTTTAAAGCTTTTCAAGTTTATCTCCAAGTTTGACCCCGTATTGATCGATCCAACCCGCCCTAACCTCCAAAACCCCATCAATCTCTCCGGGCGAAAAATAGAGCTTTTCTCCGTTGTCCGGCTGAATATTTTTTTCGAAATCCACAACCTTATCGCGACTAAGCCAAATCAAATCAATCGGAATAGACATATCCTTCATCCAAAACTTAGCCTCCTGTCCTTCATCGTAAATAAATAGCATCCCTTGGTTATCATTGAGCTTCTTAGTGCCAATTAAACCCTGGGATTTTTCTTCTAGGGTTTGGGCTAATGTCAAATCCAGGTCATGATCGGCAATTCGGTATTTTATACTGAGTCTGGTATTTTTTCTAAGCATAAACACTGCCGACGCCAAGCCTACCAGCACTAACGTAACTGCTATGACCTTAAGCCTCATCCAAGATCCTTCTTGTTTCCACCTTGTACTGCTCAACTGCAGGCTGGTCAAACGGATCAACCTCAAATAAACAACCTAGCAGCATTATCTCTATCATCTTAAATTGCAGAAGTTGACCGATCGAAGCCGCACTTAAATCGCTAAGTCTTAGCTCCATAAAAGGCAACTGGGCCTGGCTATAAGCCAACATCGTACCACTTTGGATTGCCGCCAATATCGAATTTATTTTTTTACCTTGGATTTTGCTAACTAATTGCTCATAATCCTGGTTACTAGGCAGTGATAAATCGCTTGTCGAATCAACTGTCACAAAGGTGGTTAGTTTATCTTTCGGACCACCCAAATACAATTGAGCGACTGAATGTAAATCTGTGGAGCCGATTGATGTGGTAGGAGTAATACCCACCTCATCATTCTTACCAATCGATTCGCCGGTTAGTTGTCGGTACCAGCGACCTAAACCTTCCAAGTCATTACCAAAAAGAAAAGTGTCATGAATGTTTAAGCCACCTTGGTAGGAATGGTAAATTACCGCTGCACTGTGCGCAGCAATATTAGTCTCAAAATCATTGTCGAGACAGCGTTCGACGGCGCGCCTTGCTCCGCTAATTAATTGCCCAACATCAACACCCAAGATAAGCAGCGGAAAAACCCCGACCGCAGAAAAGACCGAATAACGACCGCCGATTTTTTTAGGTATTCCCAAGCGAGGAAATCCTTGCCTGTCGGCAAAATCAGAAAACTTCGAACCCTCGTCGCTAATTACAACTACCGACTCGGCCAAATTAGCCCCGTGCCGCAGGCTATGTTCAACCAACAGTTCAAAATTTGCGATTGTCTCAGTTGTCCCCCCAGATTTAGAAATACCAACGATCAAAACTTTTTTATTAGCCCTAAGATCGCTTTCGATAATCTCTACCAATCGCTCCAAATAAACAGCATCAGTCGTATCGGCATAGAAGACCCGCGGACCAGTAACATAATTATGCAACTTACCAAGAATAGCCTCCTGAACCGCCAAAGTTCCTAAATTAGACCCCCCGATTCCAACTACAATTAAAGTATCGGTTTGACTGTATTTTTTAGCCAGCTCAAAGGATAAGTTTAGACCTTGAGTATCAAACGGCGCATTAATACTGGCCCGATCGTCAGCGTAGCCAAGACGCCTGGCCTCTTTTAATTTATTTAGCTCTGGCTCAAATTTTTTAAAATAATCTTGAAGCTGATCTTGATCTAGCAAAGAATGGTCTAGGTTAAGTTCAATGTCTTTCACAAGGCTCCTGATTTATTTAACTTTAAATAACTGCTTTACTTAAAATATCATGAATTTAGGAACAATAATTATTGAATCTCTTTGGCTTTTTTTACCGGCCGGCATCGCCAACCTCATTCCTCCCCTGGTCAAAAAGATCAATCTCTTTAGTACTCCTATTAATAAGAATCTATTTGGGAGCCACAAAACCATTAGAGGTTTTCTGTTTGGAATTATTGGCGCTATGATCGCTGCCTGGATCCAAGGTCAAGCAAATTGGTCAGCATATAACCTACTCAACTACACTCAATGGGCTGCGATTGGCATATTGATGGGCAGCGGTGCCCTAGTAGGAGATTTGGTCAAGAGCTACTTTAAACGGCGATTTAGAATTAAGCCTGGGCAATCATGGTTGTTTTTTGACCAAACGGATTGGATTATCGGCGCAATTTTATTTTCTCTACCTTTGGGAATTTTTGAGTTTCAAGTCTATCTAGCTGGAATTATTATTTACGCTTTAATCCATGTCTTAACTAACTATTTAGGCTATCTACTTAATATTAATAAACAGCCAATTTAAGCTACTGATTTAAAAATCTTTGATTAATTTTCTTCGTAATTCGCCAAATCGGAAGCCACCTATAAGAGTCAATAATCCTCTTGTGGAGCGGGATACGGGAATCGAACCCGCGTCTCATGCTTGGGAAGCATACATACTGCCATTGTACTAATCCCGCATTAGCCCCTATTTTACAGCATGAATTTAAGCGCGGTGGCGGTTTTTCTTCCGTTCAACCAGTCGTAAACGGGCAATTGCTCTTTCCATCGCCGCTAAGGCATCAGCCTGAACCTTAAGATCCGTTGCCGACTCGCGGGCTTTTTTAGCCCGGGCTAAAGCCTCCTCGGCGCGACGCTCATCAATATCCTCCGCAATTTCGGCTGCGTCAGTTAAAAGCTTGATATGATTTTCGGCCACCTCAACAAAGCCGCCATGGACTGCCATATGCTGCTTTGTTTGATCTAGGTGCAAGGTAATCTCGCCTGACCTAAGTAGAGTTACCAGTGGCAGATGATTTTCTAAAATCGTAATCTCGCCTTCCGAGCTCGGCAAACTGACCCCCTGCACCTCACCCTCAAAGGCAACCTTTTCCGGTGTTATAATACTGACCTTAATTGCCATTATTCTGCCTTGACCTCATCGATTCCGCCCTTGAGATAAAAGGCTTGCTCAGGCTTATCGTCGTGTTTGCCATCAAGAATCTCCTTGAAGCCACGGATCGTCTCGCTCAATGGAACATAAGCGCCTTTAAGACCAGTAAACTGTTCGGCAACGAAGAATGGTTGGGACAAAAACTTCTGAATCTTGCGAGCTCGAGCAACCAAAATTTTGTCGTCTTCGGACAACTCATCAATACCCAAAATGGCAATAATGTCCTGCAAATCTTTGTAACGTTGCAAAACCTGCTGAACCCCACGAGCCACATTGTAATGCTCTTCGCCGAGCACATTCGGATCAAGAATAGTCGAGGTCGAGTCAAGCGGGTCAACTGCGGGATAAATTCCCAACTCAGCCAACGATCGGGATAAAACGACAGTTGAATCAAGATGGGCAAAAGTTGTCGCTGGCGCTGGGTCAGTTAGGTCATCCGCTGGAACATAAACTGCCTGCACAGAGGTAATTGAACCATCTTTAGTTGAAGTAATACGTTCCTGCAAGCCGCCCATCTCCGTTGCTAAGTTCGGTTGATAACCAACCGCGCTTGGCATCCTGCCCAGAAGCGCCGATACTTCGGAACCTGCCTGAGTAAAGCGAAAAATATTATCGACAAATAATAGAACGTCCTTACCTTGCTGATCACGGAAAGATTCCGCCATCGTTAGACCGGAAAGGGCAACTCTCAGACGAGCTCCCGGTGGTTCGTTCATTTGGCCAAAAACCAAAGCTGTTTTATCTAAAACGCCCGAATCCTTCATTTCATGATAAAGATCATTACCCTCACGAGTACGCTC
>JAGQLE010000029.1 GCA_020429585.1 Candidatus Berkelbacteria bacterium | reverse complement strand
AGTAATTAATTTAAGTTGGTCCGGTAAGCGAAGCCATAACTCAGATCCTAAAACTAAAATATCAGGACTTGCCTGAGGAAGAGGGGGAGCGGTTACACTTTGACGATTGACGAGAATCGGCTCTTGTAAAAATAATTTAACATCTTCGTAGTGCTCAGCTTGCCCAGGCTCGACCCGGAATGAGTTGTACCAATCGTAATAACCCTCTTTAGAAAAAATTAAATCATGCTGCCCTGGGTTAATTTGCTCGATAACTTGATTACGCTCTACAACAAGTGGCTGATTATCCACTTGAACCAGGTCGGGCAGATCGTCAAACTTAATGGCGATCAAGCTGGATTTTTCCAAAGTAAAATTTTTAAAATCAATAATATAACCGTTGGCTTGGAGGGTTAAGATAAGTGCAGTCAGGACTGTCAGGCCAAATCTTAGAGTGGTCGCCAAGAGGCCAAAAAAATTTTCTGCTCTAGAATTAGACATATTAGCTAGTTTGAACTTTAATTGAATTTATCTTTTATGAGTAAATATATCATCGAAGGCGGCCAACCACTTAGCGGTAGCTTAAGAGTGGCTGGAGCCAAAAATTCGTCTGGAAAACTTATCCTGGCTTCAATTTTAACATCTGAGCCGGTTTTTTTTGAAAACATGCCGGAAAGTGGTGAAGTTAAAATTGCCCTGGATATCGCTCAAGAGATTGGAGCTAATTATAAATTTAACCAGCACCAAATCAATATCCAAACAAAGAAAATCGCCAAATGGGATATCTCCCACCTATCAGGACGTAATCGACATCCAGTTCTGGCAATCGGGCCATTACTATTCAGAACGGGCCAGGCTTACGTTCCAGCACTTGGTGGTGACAAAATAGGAAAAAGGCCAATTAATTTTCACCTTGAGTCACTAAAAAAACTCGGGGCAGTAGTAGAAGAGACTCCAGTGGGAGTCAAGGTTACAGCCCAAGATCTAACAGGAACTAAAATTGACCTGCCTTATCCAAGTGTCGGCGCAACGGAAACTCTGCTTTTAACAACGACTTGGGCTAAGGGCAAATCGACAATTAATAATGCCGCAGTTGAACCGGAAGTAATTCAGCTAATAGATTTCCTGAATGCGATGGGAGCAAAAATTACCAGAGTTGATCGGCAAATTAATGTCGAGGGCGTTAGAGACTTTAAAACAGCACAAGCCCGTGTAATCCCTGATCGGCTCGAAGTCGTTTCTTACGCCTGTCTTGCCCTGGCCTCGAGAGGTAGAATTTACATCGAGGATGCCGAACCAAACCACCTTGCGTCATTTTTGGAGTTTGTCGAAAAGATAGGCGGGATTTACAAAACTGACTCTCGGGGCATTGAATTCTCTGCCAAAGGAGATCTCTTAGCTACTCAAATTACAACCTCACCCTTTCCAGGTTTTTCAACCGACTGGCAGCAACCCTCCGCTGTTGTACTATGTACTGCAAATGGCCAATCAATTATTCATGAAACCGTTTATACTGACCGTCTCGGCTACACTAAAGACTTAATTAGAATGGGTGCGCAAATTAAAGTTGACGATGCTTGCCAGCCTAATGATTGTCGCTACAAAAACCAAGGGCATAATCATGTCGCTTTAATTACCGGCCCAACAAAACTCACTGGCTCGGATTCTATTATTCCTGACATTAGAGCTGGGATGGCCCAGGTTATCGCTGCCTTAATCGCCCGGGGCCAGTCACAACTTACCGGCATTGATCATTTAACAAGGGGGTATGATTCATTGTTGCCTAAGCTTAAAAGCTTGGGAGCAAATATCAGGGAGGCGTAATGGCTCTATTCTTACGTCGCCTCGCCATCGACCTAGGCACTAATAATGTCTTGGTTTATATCCCACAGCAAGGGATAGTAATCAATGAGCCGTCGGTAGTGGCCGTTGAAACAGAAACAAACAAGGTCATGGCAATTGGCCAAGAAGCAAGTCAAATGATTGGTCGAACTCCCGACAGTATTTCTGCTGTCCACCCGCTCAAAGAGGGAGTTATTGCCAACTATCGCGTTACCCAGGCAATGCTGCGCTATTTTATCAATAAGCTTGGCGGCCGAATCCGCCTAATGAAACCAGAAATAATGATCTCGGCTCCGGCGGGCGTCACCAGTACGGAAAGACGCGCTTTGATCGATGCCGCCATCGAGGCAGGAGCTAAATCGTGCTATGTAATCAAAGAGCCGGTCGCTGCGGCTTTAGGCGCTGGCATTCCAATTGCAACCGCCAGTGGCCACATGGTGATTGATATTGGTGGGGGCACCTCAGAAGTGGCAGTTATTTCGCTTGGTGATATTGTCGCTTCGTGTTCAGTGAGAGTTGGTGGCAATAACTTTGACCAGGCAATTAGTTCGTATGTCCGAAGAAAGTACGGGCTAACACTAGGTGAAAAAACAGCAGAAGCAGCTAAAATAAAAATAGGGGCAGCTAAACCACTTAAAAAAGAATTAACCCTTGAAGTATCTGGCTCAAATTCTGTCTCTGGCTTACCGGAGAGCGTGATTATCAGTACTAATGATATAGTTGCCGCTGTCCAGGAACCGATTCGTGAAATTGTAGGTGCGGTTAAGGAAGTTTTGCAAAAAACTCCGCCCGAACTTGCCTCTGACGTCATGGATAAGGGGATTGTTTTAACTGGTGGAGGATCACTTTTGCGGCGCATTGATGATCTTTTCACCAAAGTCACAGGTGTACCCTGCCAACTTGCCGAAGAGCCAATCCTTTGTGTCGTTAAAGGCGTGGGGATTGCGGTTGAGCACCTCGAAGCTTATAAGCGCTCAGTTCTTTGGGCTAAAAGCTAAATATTATTGATATTCTAAAATTATGTCTTTATTAATCGGCCTTGATGGCTCAAGAATCGCCAAAGAGAAATATACTGGCACCGAGCATTACTCCCATATTATCTTTGAGCATATCTTTAGAGTAGCGCCGAACCATCGCTATATTATTTATGCGCCCAAGCCAAGCAGTAAGCCTCTTAATACTGGCAACGCCCAGGTTGAGTGGAAAATCATTCCCTTTCCCCGACTTTGGACTCAATTTCGGCTATCAGCCGAAATGCTTAAAGACAAAAACAAGCTCGACGTTTTATTTATTCCGTCCCATACTATTCCTTTAGCCCACCCGAATAACACCGTAGTTACTGTTCATGACCTGGGCTTCAAGTATTACCCTGAATACTACGGAAAACTCGAAACTGCCTATCAAAACTTCGGTTTAAAGATGGCAACTAAAAATGCCAAAAGAATCATTGCGATTTCCGAGGCAACCAAAAAAGATATCTTAAAATTTAGTAATTTCGATAGCCGGAAAATAGATGTGATCCACCACGGGGTAGATCAAGAGCTTTTTAGACCAAGTGAAATATCCGAAAAACCAAGCCGGAAAATTAGCTCCAATATCCCATACATATACACCGTCGGCCGCTTAGAAGCCAAAAAAAACACCCCCGAGTTAATCAAGGCTTTCCGTATCCTAGCGGAGCGCTATAATGCTCCTCACAAATTAGTTTTAGCTGGCAAGCCAGGTGCTCATGGTTATGATCAAGTTCAAAAGGCACTCGACGAACTTCCGCCACCACTAAGGAAACGGGTAATTATGCCTGGCTATGTCAGCAACGAAGAAAATGCCGAATGGCTCCGCTTTGCAACTTGCTTTGCCTTTGTCTCTGGCTTCGAAGGCTTTGGTATGCCAATTCTCGAAGCTATGGGATCGGGTACGCCGGTTGTATCGAGCGACAAATCCTCGCTACCGGAAGTAGTTGGCGATGCCGGCTTACTTGTTAATCACACTCGAGCCGAGGCGATTGCCGATGGAATTAGAAAAATCCTGACTGATAAAAAATTCAGCGCTACACTGATCAACAAAGGGCGACTACGAGCAAAAACCTTTACCTGGGAGTCAGCTGCCCGAAAAACTATTGCAACCCTAGAACAGGCTGCCAAATGACCAGGTTTGACCATTCCGCCGGTGGCATCATCTACAAAAAAACAGCACAAGGCATTTTAATTCTGGTTATTAGGGATTCCCACAACAATTGGTCTTTTCCTAAAGGGGGAATAGAAAAAAACGAGACACCGCTCCAGGCTGCCCAACGTGAAATCAGGGAAGAAGTAGGGTTATCTAATGTAAAACCAATTCGCTCACTGGGTCGAGTAGATTTTTGGTTTAAGGATAAGTGGAAAAATCCAGGCCAGAAAGTTAAAAAATTCGTTGAATATTTTCTCTTCGAAAACACAATTGAGGAACCTGTCCAGGCAAATCATGACGAGGGCATTCTTGAGGCTAGCTGGCTACCTCCTGATCAGGCCTCGGATCAACTGACCTACAAAAATCTTAAGACGATCATTGATCGAGCAATTGAGTCCGTTAATGATTGAGCCACAGGTTTTTTCCGTCCAAGCTTTTAATCAACTGGCCTCGGATACACTCCGGCAACAAATCGGACCGGTCTTGATTGAGGGCGAAGTCTCGCAACCGAAAGTCATCAATAACCAATGGTTGAGCTTTGACTTGGTTGATCAAAACAGTAGCCTTAACTGCTTTGGCGTGGCAGCCAAGTTAGGCACTCCTGAACATGGAGATCAAATCAAAATCTTAGCCGAGCCCCGGATATACGTCCCTCGCGGACGTTTCAGCGTTCAAATAATGGCAATCGAGCTTAAAGGTGAGGGAACTCTCAAAAAGGCTTATGACCAACTCTATAAAAAATTAAATAACGAAGGCCTTTTTGAGACTAAACATAAACAGCCCTTACCAAAGTATCCCTTAAAAATTGCCCTCATTACCTCCAAAGAGGGAGCGGCTTTAACCGATGTCTTAAAAATTCTTGAAGAGCGGTGGCCGTGCACTGTTGAATTACTACCGGTCAAAGTCCAGGGTATCGAAGCCGAAGCTAGTATTATTAACGCTATCCAGCGAGCAAATCAAAATAATTTGGGCGAGCTAATTATCTTAACCCGGGGCGGCGGCTCAGCCGAAGATCTGCAAACATTTAATAAAGAAAGTATTGCTCGAGCGGTCTTTGCTAGTAAATCTCCGATCGTTGTGGCAATTGGTCACGAACAAGATATTTCAGTCGCCGAACTGACGGCTGATCAACGCGCCGCAACCCCAACCCACGCCGCCCAAATCGCGACTCCCGACTTAATCACGACCAGAACGTCAATTAGCGAGTCAAGAAATCGCCTGGCGACGCTAATAGAACAAAAGGCTGCTAATTGCCAGCAGATTATTAGAGCCTGGCTCAATTCCACTCAACGGATTAGCAACGATTCACAACAGCGACTAATTGCCTCAACCAAACTAATTAATAGCCTCAACCCCGAAGCAGTTCTACGACGAGGTTATAGCATTACGAGACACAATGATCGAATTCTTAAGTCGGGTTTGAATTTAGCTGGTAAAATTGTCAGTATCCAATTTACAGAAACTAAAGTTAAAGCGAGGGTTAATGAAGAATTTTGCTGAACTAATTACCGAAATCGAGCAAGCAACCGAAAGCCTGGCTGACGAATCAACGGATCTTGAGGAGGCACTCGATATATACAAAAAGACCCTACCCCTCATACAAGAGGCTCAGCAGCAATTAGATAAATTTAAACTGGAAATAAAAGAGCTAGCTCCCGAATCTATTGAGTTGGAAGCGTGATTACTTTTTTAGATATCGAAACGATCCCTGCTAACCAAGACAAGTTTTCTCAGCTAAATAAAATCTATCGTCGTAAACGCCAAGAAACTAGCTTTAACAGTTTTCATCGGTCAACTTCCCTTAATGGAAACTGGGGTCAGATTATCTGCATTGGCTTAGCCCTCGATACCAACCGAGCTCAAATTTGCACCGGAAGCGAACAAGAAATCTTAGTCAATTTTTGGCAGTTAATTAAAGATTCTCGTCTTTTGGTTGGTCATAATATTATTGGATTCGATCTGCCTTTTATATTTAAGCGCTCAGTCGTAAACAACATCGAACCAACTCTTAAAATCGATCTTAAAAACAAATCCTCCATCTTTGACACTATGAGAGAGTGGGACGGTTGGTCGAACTCCTATACTGGCCTGGATCAATTGGCGAGTATCCTTGGCTTTAAGAGCTCAAAAAACGGTATCGACGGCAGTAAAGTTTGGCAATATCATCAGGCGGGCAGAGATGAGGAGATTTACAATTATTGCCTAGCGGACGTTGAATTAACCAGAAAAATTTATTATCGTTTAACATTCAATCAAGACCTCGAAAAAGTTCAGGATTACTACCTAGAACCAAATCAAACAATGCAATTTAAATGAAAAAAGCCCTACAAATAAAAAACCTAACAAAAAAATACGGCTCCAATATTGCGGTTAAAAAACTCAATCTGGAAATACCTGCCGGACAATTTTTTGGCTTGCTCGGACCGAACGGAGCAGGCAAGTCTTCAACAATCCATTGCATTACCGGAATCGCAACAATCAGCTCAGGATCAATTAAGATCTTCGGTTATGACGTTGAAGACGATTATAGATTAGCTCGCCGACAAGTCGGCCTAGCTCCGCAAGAATCGAACATCGATATCTTTATGGAAACCTGGCGGATTCTCGATTACATGGCAGGCTATTACGGCCTTAATTCGTTTGAACGCCAACAAAGAATCAAAGAGCTCCTGGAGCAATTCGACCTAGTCAAACACAAGGATAAAAAATACCGTGAACTTTCCGGGGGACTCAAGCGGCGAGTTATGTTAGCTCGGGCAATGGTTCATAATCCGCCTCTTCTAATTTTGGACGAGCCGACCGCTGGCGTCGATGTTGAGTTGCGATATGAAATCTGGAAGTACCTTAAAAATCTCAATGACGAAGGAAAAACTATTATTCTTACATCTCACTACCTAGAAGAAGTTGAACAGCTTTGCGAGCGCGTAGCAATCGTTAATCACGGAGAAGTTATTTCCGATAAAGCAATTAGCGAGTACACCAAAAACGGCAACAAGCTTGAGGACATTTACCTCAAACTTACCAAAGGCACCCATGCCTAGAGGACAGAAAAATGATTAATAACTGGATCGGTTTTCAAACCCTAGTGCGGCGCGAAGTCGAAAGAATGTTTCGGGCACCATTACAGGCGCTAGTAACACCCCTAGTTAGCGCCCTACTTTATATTTTTATTTTCGGCCAAGTTGTAGGTGAGCGGATCGATAATATCGCTGGTGTTAGCTATATCGACTTTGTCTTGCCCGGCGTACTGATGATGAACATCATTGGCTCTTCGTTTTCGCAAACATCTTTCGGGATTTATTTTCAACGTTTTGCCAAGCATATTGAGGAGATTTTAATTTCACCCCTCTCTTACTTTGAAATCGTCGCTAGCTTGGTAGTTGCTGGAATTGTCAGGGGCTTACTAGTCGGACTCGGCGTCTTAGTGATCGCCGTTATCTTTAGCGCCGCCAACCTAGCTAACTTTGGCTTTTTTCTCTTTTATGCTATCGCTGTCTCGATTATTTTTTCGCTATTTGGAATTTTAATCGGTTTATGGGCTAAGGAATTTGAGCACTTGTCGATTTTAAGCGTTTTCGTAATTACCCCTTTATCCTTTTTAGGCGGAGTTTTTAACTCGGTCGAGATGCTACCAACAGGATTTCAAACTTTCGTTAAACTCAATCCCTTCTTTTACTTTATCGATGGAATCCGTTACTCAATGATTGGTATCCAAGAAGCAAATCCAATAATCGGCTTAGCAATTATCATCAGTCTAATCGTAGGACTAGGCTTACTTGTCATCCATCTGTTCAAAAGAGGGTATGGTCTGCGCGTATAGCTTCTTCAATGCGTTCAAAGATAATAACAAGCAATCGGCTCGCCTAACCCCGCCAAGACCTAAGACACTAGCAATTTCAAACTGACTAATTCGACAGGGAAAACTTTTATCCTTTATTAATCCGGACAACACCGAGCCGCCGGCTCGAGCTAAAGAACAACCTTCAACCACTATCGCCAAAGCCTCTATCCGATTTTTCTTAACAAGCAATTGAATCAAAACCTCGTCGCCGCAAGACCTGTTTTTAAATTCTACAGAGTGCGTAAAAGATTGTAATGCCTGGGAATTTTGCGGATAACGGCTATGCTCCAAGACTTCCTCCAAATACAAATTATGCATAGGCCCTCATGGTCTCTAGGGCGTAATCAAGTGCATCCAAACCGGCTTTAACATCAACCTGATCATTGTATATTCCGAGACTAAACCTAACCGTGCCATGATTTTTAGCTTGCGCTCGATGAAACGGCTCGGCACAATGAAAGCCAGCTCTAGCCGCAACATTTTTTTCGGCCAGCAAACTTACAATGTCATGAGGATGAATATTTTCGACTGCAAACGAAACTAATGCGGAACGATGGCTTTCTGGAATAAAAATCTCCAGGTTACGGCTGGCTAATCCACTAGTTAGTTGCCCCAGGAGATCCTCTTCTCTTTTAGCTATCGATTGCCAATTTAAGCTTGTCATAAAATCCATGGCTGCTCCCAGGCCAATGACGCCAGCAACATTAGGCGTACCCGCCTCAAACCTATAAGGTGGCTCATTCCAGGCACTGGAATCCAGACCTACCTTACTAATCATATCTCCACCAAGTAGCCAGGGCTCCATTTGGTTTAAATACTTTTCATTTGCGTAAAGTATGCCGGTTCCAGTCGGACCATAGACCTTGTGACCGGAAAAGCAATAGAAATCCACACCAAGGTCGGCGACATCGACAGGTAGGTGGGCAACCGCTTGAGCGCCATCAACTACAACAGGGATGGAATATCTTTTTGCCAGAGTAGCTATCGCTTTAATCGGGTTAATAGTACCGGTTATATTAGAGACGTGGTTAATAGCAATAAGAGCTGTTCTTTCCGTTAATAATTGGGAGAGATGTTCAAGGTCAAGTCGATAATTTTCATCTAATCGACAAACCCTTAATCGGCAGTTGTTTTTAATTGCCAATTGCTGCCAAATCACAAAGTTGGAATGGTGCTCAGCCAATGAAACCACAATCTCTTGGCCGCTATTGAGTCGGGGTGCCAAAAAAGCATAGCCAACCAAATTAAGGGCAGCCGTTGTGCCGCTAGTAAAAATTATCTCTTTATCTTTCTTGGCATTTAAAAATACTTTTACTTTTGTCCGAGATGCTTCGTAATCAGCGGTTGCCTGTTCGGCCAAGTAGTACATGCCGCGATGGACGTTAGAACAGTTTTTGGAATAGTAATTAACAATGGCCTCAATTACAGACTGCGGTTTTTGAGTAGTGGCAGCACTATCCAAGTAAACCAAGTCCGGCTGATTATCAAAAATAGGGAAGTAGCTTTTAACTTTCATCGCAAAAATGACCGGACAAGCAGGTTTTCGGCCTGTTTTTTAGATAAACCTCGACTCATTAGGTAAAAAACATGCTCCTGGTTAAATTGAGCCACTGCTACTCCATGACTAGCTTTAACTTTATTTTCACCGATATTCATCGCCGGAACGGTCTTTACAGCCGACCCAAGATCGGTCAATAAACTATCGCACCTAAAATCAGTCGTAGAGCCCACTACTCCTGGCGGCAAGCTAATTTTCCCAATCAGCTCCAAACGACTAGCCTTCAGTACATTTTTAACAATAATCTTCGAGTGGGTATCAGGCTGATAATGATTAACCTCGAGCTTGACACTTAAATTACTATTAGTGATTTTTTGCTTAGAAGTAATATCCAACCTTACTCCAGAACAATTAAGATCAAACACTATCTTCTGTATCGAATTAAAATCGATCTTGAACTCGTGTTGACCTGGCTTTTCGATTGAAATTATATCAACCAACGGATCCTTCCATTTCCAATTGAATCAACCGATTAAGTTCGACTGCATATTCCATCGGCAGCTCCTTAGAAAAATCATCTATAAAACCATTCACGATTAAAGAAATTGCCTCAATCTCGGAAATGCCTCTACTCATTAGATAAAAAATTTTATCACTGTCGATTTGACCGACTGTTGCTTCATGAGCCAAGCTTGTGCGGTTGTTTTTAACTTGAATATCGGGCCAGGTATTAGCTTTGGAATAATTATCTAAAAGTAGGGCGTCACAATTGACCGATACTTTTGAACCCAACGCTTCCTTTTCGACCTTAACTAACCCTCGGTAAGTTGCAATGCCGCCATCCCGACTAATCGACTTACTGACAATGTTTGCGCTGGTATTAGGCGCCAAATGGATTACCTTCGCTCCTGCATCCTGCTCCTGCCCCTGACCCGCCACTGCTAGGCTTAAAATGTCCGCCCGGGCACCTTTGCCAGCCAAAATGACACAGGGATACTTCATCGTCACCATACTCCCTATGTTTCCATCTATCCATTCTACTGTTGATCCCTTTTGAGCTAGTGCTCTTTTAGTTACTAGGTTGTAAACATTATTCGACCAATTTTGAATTGTGGTATATCTGATTTTAGACGACTCCTTAGCTACAACTTCTACGACAGCAGCATGAATAGATTGCTCAGAGTAAGTAGGGGCAGTGCAACCTTCGATGTAATGAACCCTAGCCCGGGGCTCGGCAATAATTAAGGTTCGTTCAAACTGGCCAAAATTTTTTGAATTAATTCTAAAATAAGCCTGAACTGGCAGCTCAACCTCAACATCGTCGGGTACATAAACGAAACTGCCTCCGCTCCATAAAGCAGAGTTTAGGGCAGCAAATTTATTATCAGAAGATGACACAATTGTGCCAAGGTAATCCTTAACGACTTGAGGGTACAGCTTAACAGCCTCATCTAAAGAGCAAAATGTTACCCCTTGATTAACCAAGTCCTCATTTAACCGCTGATAGACCGACTCAGACTCGAACTGCGCTCCAACTCCCGCCAAAAATTTGCGTTCGGCCTCTGGCACTCCCAACCGTTCAAAAGTCGTTCTAATACTCTTGGGTACCTGATCCCAAGCCCGCACCGATCCAGGGGTAGTTTTTAAATAAGAAACAATTCTACTCAAAGTCAAACGGCTCAAATCAGCTCCCCAATCAGGTAGCGGCATCTTAGAAAAGAAACCCAGGGCCTCGAGACGAAACCTAAGCAACCAATCTGGCTCGCCTTTGGCTAGGCTTATTTTTTTAACGACTCGCTGACTAATACCTATTAACCGACTCAGTTCCTCTGCGCCAACGATGCGAGCTTGTTCTTTAACTGACATAGCCAAACTCAAGAGTAGCCTTTGCTAAATCCTTGCCGTGTCCGGATTTTAAAATTTTACCCTGTGTCATTAAATAACTTCGTTCAATATCTAAACTATTAATTAAACGTTCGTAGTGAGTAATTAACAAGATTCCCACCCCCTGACTCTTTAGCCTTTTTAAGACCTTGGTCATTACCTTGATTGCATCAACATCAAGGCCAGAATCACACTCATCGATAATGGCAAACTTCGGCTCACTTAAAAGAAGCTGAAGTAGTTCGTTCTTCTTTTTTTCTCCTCCGGAACAATCCTGATTTAAATTGCGATCAACCATTGATGCGTCGATTCCTAAAGATACTGCGGTTTTTTTAATCAGCTTACTAAACTCAAAGACCGAGTAGGTGGGCTGATTCCGAAAACGACGAACATTGTTAACACTGGTTCGCAAAAAGTGTCTAAAATTTAAACCGGGAATTTCTTGAGGATGCTGAAAACCTAAAAAAAGACCGGCTAGCGCTCGTTGGTCGGCACTAGCTTTTATCAAATCTTGATCGTCGATTTTAATGGATCCGTTTACAAGATACTCAGGACTTCCCATTAAGCCCAAGCCAAGGGTGGTTTTTCCTGACCCATTAGCACCCATTAAAACATGGGTTTCACCTGCTGGTAAAACTAAATCTAGCCCGTCAATAATCTTTTTATTTTCAGCCTCAACTATTAAGTTTTCTATTTTAAGCATAAACTTCTAACCAACTATTTAAATCCCTTAGCAAGTGGCCAAATTCCTCGGTACTAAAACGGTGAAGCTTAGCACCGCCACCAAGAGTATCAATTTTGTTGGCAAAGCATTTTGAGCAATGTAGGCCATAGGCTGTCAATATTTCTACTACGTCCGGATAAGCATCAATTAGTTTTTTGATATTAGTATCCTTAGTAATTGGTAAAGTAATCATATGAAAATAGTCTTACAAAGAGTCTCAAAGGCTCAGGTATCTGTGGCTGGTAACGTCGTCGGCAAAATCAGCGAAGGAGTTGTGCTTTTAGTATCATTTGGCAAGAGGGACTCTGATAAAACCTTAGACAGCTTCGTTAACAAATTAAGCAAAATTGCTATTTTTCCTGATCAAATGAACAAGACAAGCTTAACCCTACTGGAAACAACCAAAAACATTCTCTTGATCTCTCAGTTCACCCTACACGCCGACCTCAAAAAAGGAAAGCGTCCAAGCTTTAGCAAATCAAAATCATCAAAGTCGGCCCAAAAACTCTACGCCCAGCTAATAGAAAAACTCAAGGCAAATAACTTTAGGGTTGAAACAGGCCAATTTGGCGCTAATATGCAAGTAAGCTTGGTCAATAGCGGTCCGCTCACTTATATTATTGAATTGGAGGAAAATGAATAAGTACACTTTAATATTAATAATCATTATCTCGATTGCCTTGACCGGCTGCAAGAAACAGCCCGATCAGCAATCAAGCAAAGTTAGTAGTAGTCAGGGAGGAGAAGTAACCAGCTTTTCCGACCAGTATGGTCAAAACGACCAAGAAAAGAGCCAAATGAAACAATACGATTCCGCTCCCGGCAAACTTGCCGACGAACAAATTACCGGAAAAATTGCTGAAATAGAAACTAATAAAGGAACGATTAAATTTAAATTTTTTCCCGACGAAGCACCACTCACTGTTAGCAACTTCGTTTTTCTGGCCAATGACCATTTTTATGATGATCTCACATTTCATCGAGTTGAGCCGGGCTTTGTGATTCAAGGAGGCGACCCTCTAGGCAATGGCACCGGTGGACCAGGTTATAAGTTTGAAGACGAGGCAGTTAAGCGCGACTACACCAAGGGGATTGTTGCAATGGCAAACTCCGGGCCAAATACCAATGGCAGCCAGTTCTTTATTATGCTCGAAGACACCCCCTTACCACCCCAATATACAATTTTTGGCGAAGTCATTGAGGGTCAAGATATAGTTGACCAAATTGCAGTCGGTGACATTATGAAAACTGTTAAAATAGTAAATGAATGATCAAACGATTCCTCTTACTAGCTACATTACTATTACTACCTAACTTAGCCTTTGCTCAGGAAGCGTTTGTAATTGACAGTTACCATACCGAAATCAATATTAATACCGATAGTTCACTCGACATCACAGAAACCATCGAAGCCAATTTTTCTCAGCAACGACACGGAATTTTTAGAAATATTCCCCTCAAATACAAAGATAATTTCGGCAATACCAAAAAACTCAGAATCTCTAAAATCAATGTTAGCGATGAGGATGGCCACCAATATCCAATCGAACTATCGGGAAGCTCAACTAAAAAAATCCAAATAGGCGATCCGGATACTTTGGTCACCGGCCTCCAAACCTACGTCATACACTACAAAATTGAACGGGCAATCAACTTCTTCGAGGATAACGACGAGCTCTACTGGAATGCAATTGGCACAAATTGGAATACAACTATTGATAACGCCAGTGCTAGTGTCAATTTACCTAGCAAGGGAGCTTTAAAGGCAACTAGCTTTCAGGGACCAACTTTTAGCCAAGAAGAAGCTAGCTCGAGTTTTACAGATGACTCGTATGAGTTTGGGGCAAGTCGGTTGCTTAATTCGCACGAGGGACTAACAGTAGTTGCCAGCTGGCAGAAGGGTGTAACTAATCCTATAAGCCCACTCCAAAACCTAATTTGGTTTACTCAAGATAATTTGTTGATTTTACTACCACTAGTTTATTTAGTCTGGCTGATTAGAAAATTCTGGCGGTCTGGCAAAGATCCGGCCGGGCGACATACTATCGTGCCCGAGTTTGCTCCACCCAAATTACCCATGCTTCAACAAGCCGCACTTAAAGACGAATTTCTGCAAACCAGAGATTTTAGCGCACTAATTATTAAATGGGCTGTTGATGGTTTTATTAAAATCGAAGAGCCAAAAAAGAAGCAGTTTACACTCATTAAAACCAAAGATTTAACCAAAGCCAGCCCTAAAGAAGAAGCCTTTTTTAAGAAAATATTTACAAGCGACGAAGTAAAACTTAAAGAGCTTAAGGCAGGTAAGTTATCGACCGCTAGTAATAAGCTCAAAGACGAGGCTTTCAATCAACTAGTTGACGGGGGTTATTTTACCGGCAACCCTCGCTCTGTCAGAAATAACTACCTCGCCCTGGGGGGTATCATCTTTTTTGGCGCCATGTTTCTTTTTAGCCTAAACCCAGCGAGTGCAGTTCTGAGTATTTTGGCCGGCTTACTCACTCTCGTTTTTGCCCCGCTAATGCCCAAGAGAACAGAAAAGGGGGTTTTGGAAAAAGAAAAAATACTAGGCTTTGAACTCTATTTAAAAACAGCTGAAAAATACCGATTGGAATTTGCCGAAAAACAACACCTGTTCGAAAAATACCTGCCCTATGCAATTGCGTTTGGTGTAGCCACAATCTGGGCCAAAGCGTTTAAAGGTATTCTTAAAGATCCACCTAAATGGTATTCAGGAGTTAGTAGCCAGGCCTTCGTACCGCTTAACTTTACCCAATCACTGAATTCCGGTCTTACTTCATCCATGACTTCATCGGTTACTACCGCCAGCTCGGGTGGAAGTGGTTTCTCTGGCGGGGGAGTAAGTGGTGGTTTTGGTGGCGGAGGCGGAGGGTCTTGGTGAAAATTCTTGGTGTTAAACTCGATGGTTTTAACCTCGACCAGGTTTTAGAACGAGTTGAAAATGCCATTGCAGCTAGAATTCCCAATCAAATTGCTACTATTAATCCAGAATTTATTCTTGAGGCTCAAAAAAATAAAGAGTTCCGTCAGGCAATTAATAACGCCGAACTAAAAATAGCGGATGGCTTTGGATTAAAATTAGCTGCCTTTTTTCTTCGCTTACCTCAACCACCAATTGTCACTGGCACAGACCTAACCGACACCTTGGCCCGCGTCGCAAGCAAGAAGGGCTGGCGATTGTACTTACTAGGTGGGGGAGAGCTAAAAACTGCTCAACCGGCAGCCCGAGCCCTTAAACACAAATACCCTGATCTTAAAATTGTTGGAGCCGAATCTGGGCCAATGATAAAAATCGGCGACATCGAGCCTAAAAAACAAGATTTCTTAGTTAAAAAAATTCGAGCCAGAAAACCAGATATCCTATTAGTTGCGCTCGGAGCCCCTAAACAGGATCTTTTTATTTACAAACTTAAAAAAGAGCTAGGGGTGCCAATTATGATGGGTGTCGGTGGCGCCTTTGATTTTATTTCCGGAAAAGTTAAACGGGCCCCTAAGCTAATGCGTAATCTGGGAATAGAATGGCTCTGGAGACTGTTTGCTCAGCCGTGGCGGGCTAACAGGATTTTTAAGGCTACGATTATCTTCCCGATCAAGGTCGTCTTTAGTCGTTTCAAATAGTAGCGCTCTTGACTCGAGCTGGGAATTAAAATAAAATTTACTTAATTAGATTTTAAGCAACAGTCTTAACGGGCTGTTTTTTTGTTGGATTATTAGATTAATAGTGACAAGCAAAAAAACGCCCTTTATACTAAAGAAAAGGAAAAATTATGCCCAAATCACCATTTTTAGATGCCTTAGAGCAACTAGCTGACGAACGAGGCCTTCCGGTTGAAACCGTAATCGGCACCGTTGAGTCGGCCTTAGCCGCCGCTTATAGAAAAGACTACGGCGAGCCAGGTCAAGTAATTAGAGCCAAACTGAATACTGACGACCTTACCAAGACGGAAATGTTCCAAGTCTTTGAGGTTATAGCTGACGATGAAGAAATCGAAGAACCTGCTCGCCAAATTACCCTGACTGAAGCTCAAAAAAAGGATAAAAAAATTGAAGTTGGCGGCGAAATCATCGAAAAACTCCCTCACCACGCCGACTTTGGCCGAATTGCTGCCCAAACCGCCAAGCAGGTGATAATTCAAAGAATTGCCGAAGCGGAGCGCAATATGCTCTACGACGAATTTAAAGACAAAGAAGGCGAAATCGTCAGCGGCACTATTCAGCAAATCGAAGGACGGGATGTTGTAATTAATATCGGCAAGATGAATGCGATTATGTTGCCACCCGACCAAATTCATAATGAGCGTTATTACATTGGTCAAAGACTTAAGGTTTACGTTAGAGGCGTTGAGGAAACTAACCGTGGACCAAAAGTTCTAGTTTCCCGTTCCCATCCTGATTTAATCAAAGGATTGTTTACCCAAGAAGTACCGGAAATTCAAGCCGAAACGGTTTCGATCGAGGCAATCTCACGCGAACCGGGATCACGAACCAAGTTGGCAGTTGCCGCCCACCAAGATGGACTTGATCCGGTCGGGTCATGTGTCGGACAAAGAGGTATTCGGGTCCAGGCTGTCTTATCCGAACTCGGCGATGAAAAAATCGACATCATTCTTTGGGACGATAATCCTAAACAATTAATAATGAATGCTCTTTCGCCAGCTAAAGTCGAAGAGATTAACCTCGATGAGGAGAATAAGACTGCCTCCATTAAAGTGCCGGACGACCAGGTTTCGTTGGCGATTGGTCGCAGCGGTCAAAACGTCCGCCTTGCCAGCAAACTTACCGGTTGGAATATCGATATTCTAAAGGAAGAAAATGCCACCAAGACTTCGGATGAAGCGGGTAGCGCAGAAGAAGATCAAGAGAATCTCCAAAATGAAGACCTGTCGGAAAGCGATACCAGTAATGTCGAAGAAGTATCCGAGGATCAAGAAGGCGAAGATCAAGTTGACGAAGTGACGGAGGAAAAGAAAGAAGAATAATGTCGGATAACATCTTCGAGAGTTTTAAAAACTTTTCACCTAGCTCTCGATCAGTTTTGATCGCTTCGCAGCGCTATGCCGAAGCGATGAACGCCGGTTTGAGTTCAGAACACCTGCTTCTTGCCTTGGCAGTAACACCAGAATCAGTTGCTTACGACGTACTTAAAAAATTACCAGTCAGCCTCGACCAACTCAGACTAGTCCTAAACATCAAAAGAGGCGCTACCCCGGCCCGAGGAGCAATATCGCCGGAATTCAGAAGCGTATTAGAGCGAGCCGCTTTTCAGGCAGCTACGATTGAATCAAGCTCTATTGAGCCAGAACACATCCTCTGGGCTCTAACTTCTGCGCCAAAAACCAAAGGGTACCAATTATTGGCCCAGATTGGTGTTGATCCGAAATCAATCCGTAAGACCCTAGAACGTCATTTTTTTGAACAGCGCCAAGAAAATCAGCCCGCCGATGGCTTCGGTTCGGAAATAGAAGTCCTTGGTTTTGTCGCCCCGCCTCATCCGCTACGAGAATTACCAACCAAAGACGACTTACTCGAAGAGGAAATCGAAGAGCAATCCGTACTCGAGCAATACAGCATCAATCTAACCCAGCTAGCAAAAGAAAAAAAACTAGAACCAATGATCGGTCGTAAGGCGGAGCTAGAGCGTTTAATTCATATCCTGGGCCGAAAGACCAAAAACAACCCTGTTCTAATTGGCGAACCGGGCGTTGGAAAAACTGCGATTGTTGAAGGTCTTGCCCAGGTTATTAATTCCGGTAAAGTACCTAAGTTTATTAAAGAAGCAAAGGTACTCTCTCTCGAGTTAGGCACGTTAGTGGCCGGCACAATGTACCGCGGACAGTTCGAAGAGCGACTTAAAAAAATCGTTGCCGAAATTAAAAACGAAAAAAATCTAATTTTATTTATTGATGAAATCCATACCCTAATCGGAGCAGGGAGCGCCGAAGGATCTCTGGATGCTGCCAATATTCTTAAACCAGCCCTAGCCAAGGGTGATATTAAACTGATTGGCGCGACAACTACTACGGAATACGAAAAATACATCGAGAAAGACGTTGCTTTGGAGCGTCGCTTGCAACCAATTAAGGTTACCGAGCCAACCCAAATCGAAACGATCAAAATTCTAGAAGGCCTAAAGACTGCCTACGAAAACCATCATGCTGTTAAATTCTCCGCCGACTTAATCAGCGAAGCAGTTAATCTGGCCAACCGCTTTTTACCTGAACGCTATTTTCCGGACAAGGCAATTGACCTAATTGACGAAGCAGCTGCTTCGGTTAGATCAACCGTAATCCACGAAGACATTCCCACGCCACGTAATCGCCATGATTACGAACGAAAACTAAAAGAAATCATCAATCAAAAAGATTACGAGTTAAAACGAGCCAATGTTGAACGGGCTGCTTATTTAAGGGATCAAGAGTTAAAGCTCCGTCTTAAGTTAAAAAAGATGGATGAGGAAAAATCCCAACCAAACATCACCAAAACTCTCGAGGTTACGTCAATCCATCTAAGAGCAGTTGTTAGTCGCTGGACTGGCATACCTACCCAAAAACTCAACCTTAATGACCGAACTAATCTTATTAATCTTGAACAAACTTTAGGTAATTCGATTTTCGGCCAAGAGGAAGCGCTGACTAAAATTTCCCAAATCATCCGCCAGGCCAAAAGTGGCCTTAGGGATAACATTAAACCTATTGGTTCGTTTCTCTTTGTTGGTCCGACTGGCGTTGGCAAAACCGAAACAGCCAAAGTTATTGCCGAGCAAGTTTTTGGTAGTCGAGAGGCTATCTCAACCCTTGATATGAGCGAATTTATCGAACGCCATCAGGTTGCCCGCCTCATCGGCGCTCCTCCAGGTTATGTGGGCCACGAGGACTCAGGACTCTTGGTTAAATCCGTTCGAACTAAACCTCACCAAGTTATTCTTTTTGACGAAATCGAGAAGGCTCATCCTGATATCTATCATATTCTTCTCCAAATCTTGGCAGAAGGAAGACTCACAGATAGCAAGGGTAAAGTTGCCTCATTTCGGGATTGTCTAATTATCATGACCTCGAACTTAGGCTCTCAAATTTGGCAAAGCGGCGGCGGCATTGGTTTTTTCCATCGCGATGGCGAGCAGATCACTAGTCCAATCAAAAAAATAATCAAAGAGCGTCTAGCCCCGGAACTTCTGAGCCGCATCGATAGCCAAATTATCTTTAAGCCACTCAATAAAAAAACCCTTGAATCAGTCCTGGATCGAGAACTAGAGCTAATCAAGAATCGAGCTCATGACCAAGGCCATATTGTCCAAATTACTCCTGCTGCTAAAAACCATGTCCTTAGTCAAATCAGCACCAATACAGGTGCGAGGGAAATTAAGCTTAAAACTGAAGAATTGATAACCACTTGTTTAGCCGAAAAGATCCTCCGCTCGCCTAAATTAAAAAGAATCGTTGTGGATTTAAAAAACAATCAATTAATCGCCCGTCAAAATAGAAATGCTCGAGCAAAAACTCTTTCAGCAACTCAAAAGAATAGCTAGCTCTTACCTCGCACCAAAGGAACTAGCAAGGCTCGAAGAAGCCTATAATTTTGCTAAATTACAGCACGGAGAGACCCAAAGAGAGAGTGGCGAACCTTATATTACCCACCCATTAGCAGTGACAATTAAACTCGCTAAGAGCGAACTCGACCCTGATACCTTAATTGCTGGCCTACTTCATGACACTATCGAGGATGCTAACACAAAACCGGAACTTATCAGAGAGAAATTTGGTCCCGAAGTTGAAAAACTAGTTCTTGGCGTAACCAAATTAGCCAGAATCAAACTTCGCAACTCCAATCGGTTTCTGCCTCAATTTATTACCCGGCGACGCGAAGAACAGCAAGCCTTCTCCCGCCAAGTTGAATCACTACGCAAAATGCTTTTGGCGATGACCGATGATATTAGAATCATCCTAATAAAGCTAGCTGATCGTCTTCATAATATGGAAACCTTGGACGCCGTCCGACCCGACAAACGAGCCCGCATTGCCCAAGAAACCTTGGAAATTTATGTCCCTCTGGCAAACCGCTTGGGAATGGGTGAGATCAGAGGACAACTCCAAGATCTGGCTTTCCCCTATATCGATCCAAGCGAATACACCCGTTTAAAAAAGTTAACCGAACATCGGGTTAATGAAAAAGAAGCTTATATTAAAAGATTCAAACGAGTCCTTAAAGCTTATCTTGAGTCAGAACATGTCCAAGTTCTAGACATCCATGGCCGTGTTAAGCATTTGTATAGCCTGTGGCGAAAGCTTAATCGTTATCAAAGCGATTTAAGCAAGATTTACGACCTAGTTGCGATTAGAATTATCGTTCCAACCACCAAGGACTGCTACCAAGCCTTAGGACTCATTCATAGCCGCTGGAATCCGCTCCTCGGCCGCATCAAAGATTACATTGCGACACCTAAGCCCAATGGCTACCAATCTCTCCATACGACTGTTTTTGGCCTCGATGGAGAGATTATAGAAATTCAAATCCGAACCCAACAAATGCATGAACAAGCCGAACATGGAATTGCAGCTCACTGGCATTATTCAGAAGCCAGAGAAGCCAAGCAAACTGCCCAGCAAGAATCACAAGACAAAATAGAATGGCTCAAGCAGTTAAAAGAGTGGCAAAAACAACTGTCCGACCCAAACGAGCTCAAAAAAGCCCTTCAACTTGACTTCTTTTCCGACCAAATCTTTGTCTTTACTCCGCAAGGCGATGTAATCAATCTACCTGCTGGCGCCACCCCAATCGACTTCGCCTATGCGATTCATTCTGATGTCGGCGATGCCTGCGTTGGTGCCAAGGTCGACGGCAAGATTATCACCCTTGATACCGAACTCAAAAATGGAGATATTATCGAAATAATTACTACCAATAAAAAGCACCGGCCAAAGCGAGATTGGCTTAAATTTGTTAAAACCCACAAGGCCCGCTCGCGAATTAAAAGCAAACTCTCCTAAAATTGCTCTAAGCCGAATCAACTGATACAATGCTCCTGTTTTAAGGAGTGCTCTATGAAAAACCAAGTTACCCGCGTGCGGGGAATGCGTGATATTTTACCCGACGAACAAAAATACTGGTCTAATATTATGCGGGTAACTGACCATCGACTTAAAAGCTTTGGGTTTCAAAAAATCAATACCCCGATTATCGAAGCCAAAGAACTATTCATACGCGGAGCTGGCGAAAAATCAGACATCGTTCAAAAAGAGCTGTTTGGCGTAATTAGAACAGGGACTCGCAATAAATCCGAGGAAGAGCAAAAAGAAATTGAATCAGTCCTGCGACCCGAAGGCACAGCGAGCATCGTCCGCTCCTACATAGAAAACGGTATGAAAACCTGGCCTCAACCAGTCAAACTCTATTCCTTCATGGAATTGTTCCGTTATGACCGACCCCAAAAGGGCAGATACCGCCAACACACCCAGTTGGACGTTGAGGTTCTAGGTGACGAAGCACCACTTACGGACGCAATGACCCTCTTAGCCCTTTGGCAGATTCTTCAGGATCTCAATTTTGACAACAATGCCGTTATCGAACTCAACTCAATCGGCGACAGAGCTTGCCGGTCCAATATCGAAAAATCTCTTAACGACTTTTACAAACCGATCGTCGGCCATCTCTGCGAGGCTTGCCAAGAGAGATATAAGACCAATCCGCTGCGCTTACTCGACTGCAAAGAAAAGGAATGCATCCAGTATCGCGAGCAAGCACCCCACATTGTCGACAGTCTCTGCCCCGATTGCCGCTCTCACTTTATGCTAGTCCTGGAGTATCTCGACGAAGCCGGTGTTCCTTATGACCTTAACCCCTTCTTGGTTAGAGGGCTTGATTACTATACTCGGACAACTTTTGAAATTCGGGACAAATCCGATAAAGAGCGACAGTCTTCACTAGCCGGTGGCGGTCGCTACGATAACCTTATTGAGAGCCTAGGGGGCGAACCGGCACCAGCTTTCGGTTTCGGCATGGGTATCGACCGAATCGTTCAAAAGATGATTGACCAAGAAATGGAAGTTAAAGACGAGCAGGGGACAGAGATCCTCATCATTCAACTCGGCGACCGAGCTAAAAAGAAGGCGATCCCACTCTTGGTTAGCTTGGGCAAAAAAGGCCTGGCTGCCTCAATGGCCCTAGGCAAAGAAAGCCTTAAGTCTCAACTCAGAAGTGCTAATAAGATGGGTGCCAAACTTGCCCTGATCGTTGGTGAACGCGAAGCGTTAGATGGAACGGTAATGATCCGTAATATGCTCGATAGCACCCAAGAAACAGTTGACTTCGAAGACGTCGAAACAGCAATCGAAAAGAAACTCGAAGAACTTGCCCAAGACTAAAACCCAATTAGTTGCCATCCTCGACAATATCCGCAGCCTTTACAATGTCGGCTCTATTTTTCGTACCTCCGATGCTTTCGCTATCGAACATCTATACCTCTGCGGCATTACTGGGACACCACAAGACCAACTTCATAAAAAAAGAATCAGTAAAACTTCTTTAGGCGCGGAAGAGAATCTACCCTGGTCTTATTCCAATAACACCCTCGATGTAGTTACCAAGCTAAAAGAACAGGGCTTTACGATTATCTCTTTAGAACTAACGCCTAACTCAATCCCGATATCTCAACTAAGCGACAAACTTACGGAGACCTCACAACTTGCCCTCATAATCGGCCATGAACTATTTGGCGTTTCGGAAGCAGCCCTTAATGAGTCCGATATTATTACCCATATTCCCATGCAAGGCCAAAAAGAGTCACTAAATGTTACGGTCGCTTATGGAATAGCGTCCTTCTACTTAAAAACGCCTAACGCTCAAGGTTTTACAAAATAGTTGCTGCGATGAGTTAAAAACCTTGATACAAGTAATATAATCCTGACCTTTTTCCAATTAAATCTTGAGCAAAATCGTCAACTGGATTAGTGCTAAATTTAGCTGACAAACCCAAGAGAGAGTCAATCAAGCCCGGAGTAGGCTGACGATACTCAACCACAACTACAGTGTCGTCAATCGACTCATCTTTTTTAATTTGGGCAATTAAATCACTTTTATACAGAACCCCATCGATCAATCCCTTTTCCAAAGCTTGCGGGCCACGCCAGACGTCACCAGTGGCCAGCTGACGGACCTGGCCTTCTTCTAAACCTCTACCCGCTGCAACATCAGCGACAAAAGCGTCGTAGGTTTGATCAATCATTTCCTGAAAGGTCGCCTTTTCTTCGTCGGTCGGCGAACGGAAGGGGTTGCCAGTATCCTTAAATTTACCCGCCTTAAAAGTCTCCATTTTAACTCCGTAATCAGCAGCTAATTTTTCGATGTTTAGAAATTGACCGATCACCCCGATCGAACCAGTCAACGTCTCCTGCGAGGTATAAATTTTCTTAGCTGGCACTGCCATCTCGTAAGCGCCAGAGGCCAATAGCTGTGAACTATAAACATAAGTAGGGTACTTTTCGGCAAATCGAGTAATTAAATCATTGATTTCATCGGCTGGCGCCACTTCACCTCCAGGTGAATTAATATCCAAAACTACTGCCGCTAATTCCGAATTATCCTTAGTAACACTATCAAGACTGTTTCTTACTAACTCTGGAGTTATAACCGACTCTCCGGAAGCAAACGGACCACCCAATCCAGACCCATTGGTGATTTCTCCGTTAAACTCGAGTAAGCCAATCCTTTTAGCCCGACTGGCCTCAAATTCATTGATTCCGTTAAAATTCTCGTCATAGTAATCAACTTGGCTTAAGTCGCTTCCGGAAACACTGCCAATTAGGCCAAAACCAACTACAACCAAGCCGATCAAGCCCAACAGGCCACCGATTAGAACTACGGCAACAATAGCCGCAATGATCGATTTTTTCTTCTTAGTTTTTTGACTATGCTCATCCATAAGATTCCTTTCAGATTACATTTTACCTGGAAAGACTGTCTTTTCCACATTGTGTTCGGTTTTTGTTTGGGTATTCTAAATTTTGAGGTGACTATGAGCGAAAAAATAAAAATGGTAGCAATCTTTAACAATGGCCGCGCCCAACCATACCTCTTCAACTGGAATTATCGCAATTATAGAATTGAGCAAATAAACAGCTACTACCAAGAAAAAATCGGCCAATACCTCAATCACTACTGGTCGGTTAGCGCTCAAGGCAACTCCTACTCAATCAAATGGAACGCCGACACCCTAAACTGGACCATTAAACTTATCGATGAATAAAGCTGCTTATTGTCATCCTGAGCGATCCGCCAGCTGGCGGAGAATCGAAAGATCTCAGAGATTCTTCGCTAACGCTCAGAATGACAAAAGAAAATCAGAATTATGCATACAAAATACCAGGTACTAACATGCGTTGGGTTTTACATATTGATATGAACTCCTACTTTGCCTCGGTCGAACAACAAAGCAATCCCAAGCTTCGTGGCCGACCGATTGGCGTCGGAGGCAAACCAGGTACTCGTTCAGCCATAACAGCCGCCTCTATCCAAGCCAAAGCTCGCGGCGTTAAAACTGCCATGGGCAGTTGGGAGGCGCTCAGAATCTGCCCAGAGTTAATTATTGTTGAGCCGGATTATAAAAAATACCAATACTACTCCGAAAAAATTTTTGGCATCCTGGAGTCCGTTTCACCCCAACTCGAAATCTCCTCAATTGACGAAGCTTTTATTGAGCTGCCAGAGCTTCAAAACATACCCCCACCTCAAACTGCCAATTACGTTAGCTCGGTCGTAGCCGAGATAAAGCTTAAAATTAAAAAAGAGATTGGCTCGGTTATTACTGCTACCGTTGGTGTTTCTCATGGCAAACGCTTAGCTAAACTAGCCG
>JAGQLE010000028.1 GCA_020429585.1 Candidatus Berkelbacteria bacterium | reverse complement strand
TGTTAGCCGGGAAAATTATTTTGTTCAGGAATGCTATTGGGGATCATTTAGCCGATCTTATGTTTTGCCGACTTCGGTTGACTCAGACAACGCTGATGCCCAACTCAAAAACGGCATCCTAACGGTGACGATTCCCAAGCTATCCAAAACCAGGGCCCGTAAACTTTCAATTAAAACTAACTAAAGATCTATTACGTTAATGGCTGATTTTGATTTTACCGACGAGGTAAGGGGAAAACTCGAAGCCGACGGTGCCCCTAATGCGTTCGTCGAATCTTTTTTAGGTTATTACCAAGAGCTGGTTGCCGGCCATACCGGACTGATTCACGAAGATGAGATCCTGCCAGTCCATGACCTGCCTAAATCAACCGAACTCGATCAAAATCTAAAAGAGTTAGGGGAAGAAGCGGCCCGACGGACTGTCTTAATTAAGCTTAATGGCGGCCTCGGTACCAGTATGGGCTTACAAAAAGCCAAATCGCTATTGCCACTGCGTAACAATTTGACCTTCCTCGACATCATTGCCAACCAGGCTCTAAAAACCGAGTTACCCCTGGTCTTGATGAACAGCCTCCATACTCAAGATGATTCGATTGAGGCGCTAAAAAAGTTCAACTTCGATCAAAGCTCACTCTTAACCTTTATCCAACATCGTGCACCTAAAATTCGCCAAGACGACTTAAGACCAGTTATTTACGCAACTGATCCGGAACTAGAATGGAACCCGCCTGGCCACGGCGACATCTACCTTAGCCTCGAAACCAGCGGCCTCCTCGATCAGCTGATTAGCCAAAATATTCAGTATGCCTTTATCTCCAACTCCGACAACCTCGGGGCTAATTTTGATCCGGTTATTCTAGGTTACATGGCCAAGCATTCCTATCCATTTCTTATGGAAGTAACTAGAAGGACCGAAGCGGATAAAAAAGGCGGCCACCTGGCAATCAAAGACAACCAGCTTGTCTTAAGAGAGCTAGCCCAAACCAACCCCGAAGACCAGGATGCCTTTGCCGATATCAACCGCCACCTATTCTTTAACACCAATAATCTCTGGATAGATTTGATCGAACTTAAAGACACCTTAATGACCAACAACTGCAAATTAAACCTACCTCTTATTCGCAATGCTAAGACCGTTAATCCGACTAATCCGCATTCAACACCGGTTTTCCAGATCGAAACGGCAATGGGATCAGCTATCCAGATATTCAATAACTCCCAAGCAATCGAAGTCCCCCGAACCAGATTTGCACCAGTTAAGACAACCAACGACTTACTTCTGGTCAGATCCGACCTCTATGAACTCAATGACCAGTTTCAACTTCAACCCAAAAGCCTGGATCAAGAAAAGCCAACAATTGATCTGGATTCGAGATTTTATAAATTTATTAATGATTTTGAGCAACGCTTTCCAGCTGGCAGCCCCATCCTTGCTGACTGCCAAGAACTAAAAGTCGAGGGAGATTTTACTTTTGGTGCCGACGTTAAAATCCAAGGCAAAGTTCACTTAAAGCCTCAACCTCAAACCATCAGTGACAACCAAGTTATAAGTTAATCTGCTACAATACGATTATGAAATTCGGAGGGGAGACTACTAATAAGCGTTGGTTGAAATCAGCGGCAGTTGCCGCTGTTGCGGCTATTTTTTTGACCGGCTGCCAGCCGCAGGCTCAAGATACAATCGGCGGCACCGGAACTGATGGTGTCCAAACAATTTCGATATGGCGGACCTTCGATAGCATTGAGGCTTTTCAAGAAACAATCGACGAGTTCGAGCGTGATAATCCCAATATTCAAATCGACTACCGAGAACTTCCATTTAATGAATACGAACTTTACACTTCGGAAGCTTTAGCCGCAGGCGAGGGTCCAGATATCTGGTCAATTCGCAACGACTGGTTACCTCGTCATCAAAATAAACTCATTCCCATGCCAGAAGGACTTCTTAAGGAAAATAACGATGACCTGCGCCCGAATACCGAAATTCTTCAAAATTTATTCGTGCCAATCGTAAGTAACGATGTTGTCATCGACGGTCAAATTTACGGGCTGCCGTACTATGTCGACTCCTTAGTAATTTACCGTAACGAAGATATCTTCAGAAAAAAAATCAGCCAATTCCGCTCCGAAGACCGCGATGATGATGCCGATTTCCTGAGCGAAAAATTTAATACTTACGATAAACTCCAGCGAGCTGTCCAACTCTTAACCGAAAAAAGTGGCGACAACATTAACTTGGCTGGAATAGCCGCCGGAACTTCAAATAATGTTGATGTCGCGCAAGACGTGGTTTATGCGATGATGCTCCAAAACGGCACCGAAATGGTCTCGCCAAACCTAACCAATGCCAGTTTCCACCTCGGACAAGCCGGCTCGGCTGGACAAACGGTCTTTTTGGGCACTGAGGCGCTCCAAAGGTTTACAAGCTTTGCCGACCCGAACCAACCTCATTACTCCTGGAACGCCAACATGCCAAGCGATATCCAAGCGTTTATCGAAGGCAAAGCGGCAATGATGTTTGGTTACCAGTATCACGAACTAATCTTTGACCAAATTGCCCCCACTTTAAAATTCTCTGCCCAACCCCTGCCGCAAATCAGGGATGAGGACACGCCGATAGATTACGGTTCTTATTGGGTAGAAACCGTCACTAAAAACGCCGCTAATCCAGATCTGACTTGGCAGATCTTAGATAACCTAGTTAGGAGTCGAGGCAGTCAATTTCGCAGCGCCACTGGCCGGCCTGACCCTCGGCTAATCGGGGAGATTCCCACTACCATTGATCGAAATGAAAAATCCTCTCCGCATAATTTTCAACAACAGACTGCTATCGATTGGTACAAGACCAAGCGGCCGGACAAGGTCGATCAAATCTTTAAAGAATTAATCCAGCAAGTTGGCACTAAAAAACAATCACCCCAAAATGCCATCGAAGAAGCGGCTCAACAAGTAACTACTATTCTTCAGGATCCGAGTCGATGAAGAACTTATCCAAAGGTTTTATTTATTCGGTCGCGATTATTATCGGCTCAGGACTTGCCCTACTGTTAATAATTAATCAGTCATCCGAAGCTGCCCCACTATTTGACGGAATAGATTCAGAATCCTTAGGAGCCGGTGCTGGAACCGGTCTTGAAGCAGCTATCGGCACTGCTGAATCTGTATCACTATCATCACCATTTAAATTCGAATCGATCACTGATTTTATCCTTAATATTCCCCAGATTCTTTCGGGCTTTGCTGGCATTACCGGCTTAGTTTTTTTTGCTGTTAATGCGATAAAGTACTTAGCAGGAGCGGGCGATGAGGCTAAAACCACCGAAGCTAAACAAGGTCTTTTATACTCAGCTATCGGAGTCGGCTTAGCTGCCTTAACCTTTACTATTATTAGCCTAGCTAAAAACTTACTAACCAGATGAGTTTTCCAATCCTTCATAGTCAAAGTGACCCTAACATTGCTGTTTTCGGCGCTAATCCCGAGAATTTCAATTTTAATACGCTAGTAACAAGCCTTAATCAGATCGCCGACTATGCCGTAGGAATGGTATTAGGAGTAGCGGCGATCGTCTTAATAATAATTGCCTATATGTTCATAACCTCTCAAGGCAATCAACAGCAACTCGAAACCGCTAAAAAAGGCCTGCTCGGGTTGATAGTTGGGGTAGTAGTTGTTCTGGGATCATATATAATTATAAAAGTTATCCAATCGACTCTAACTTAGATGAAGAAAATAAACTTATTATTTACCACTCTTTTTACCCTACCTTCAGTCGCCCTGGCCCAGATTAATATTGCTCAGCCAGAAACGGCCAAAAGATTTTCCAGCCTTGGTGATATTATCGAATCGGCTTTTAACATAATTATCGTTATTTCAGGAATTATCTTTATGATCATGCTCTTAGTCGGAGGATTGCAATATCTAACTTCGGCTGGTGTAGAGGATAGTGCCGTCAAGGCCCGCAAACTCATACTTAATGCTGTGATTGGACTGGTAATTGTTACTACTGCCTGGGCAGCAGGTAATTATGTCTTAAGGATATTAGGTATTGGTATTAGCTAAAAAATTAGGCTAAAATAAAATTAATTTTTCGAGGAGGGAAAATGTTAAGTAAATTATTTGCCGCTAAAGAGAAGCTAGCGGCCGTAGTAGCTGGCACCAGTATTGCAGCTCCCGTATTAACCCTGGCTCAATCTGTTGGCACACCTGATTTGGTTCCAGAACAGTTTAACGACTTCGACAATGCAATTCGATCGGCCTTCAATATAATCATTATTATTGCTGGTATTATTTTTGTCATTCTCTTTCTTATTGGCGGTATCCAATACTTAACCGCAGCCGGCAACGAAGAAAACAGCAAAAAAGCCCGCCAGTTGATCCTAGATGCGATTATCGGTCTGGTAATTGTAGTGGCCGCCTGGGCAGTCGGCACCTATGTCCTACAGCTTCTTGGTATCCGAGGCGCAGACAACGGCAGACTACCTACAACTATCAACTAAATAGGTAAAACAGTGGCTAAAAAACGGACGACTTCGATCGCAGTTTTAGCCACTATTTTTATTTTAGCGGCAACTGCTTTTGTCGCGATTTTCATGACTGCCTCGGCCGACTTGACCCTGCCAGATCAGCCGACCAACTTACCTAGTGCATTTGCCGATGGCGGCACAGCGATCGGCCGTATTTGGGATATCTTAATGCTCGCCGGCGGCATTATTTTTATGATCCTACTCTTAATTGGTGGTCTCCAATACCTCACCTCCGGCGGCGACGAAGGAACAGCCACCAAAGCCAAAAACGTCCTCCGCGACGCAGTAATTGGCCTTGTTATTATGGTATTAGCTTGGCCAGTTGGCGTAGCAATTTTAACCGAATTTGGCCTCCATAACGGTCAACTGATTAAGATTAATGGCCAAACCTTCTCCCTACCTAATGCGACCTCAACCGACACCAACACCGATCCAGGTATTAATTTAGGAACCGAAAGCTCAACCTCAACTAACACTAATAGCGGCAACAATACGGGCAACGGGACAAATCAAGATAACCGAACTCGCCAGGTAATTGTCACTGCCTCACCTGCCGATGCCGGTGAGGCTATTGTCGCACTTCCTCTCAGTACGGACGGTCAGAGTGATAGTAAAATTATTGGTCCAACTGGTGCTACAACCTTTAACTTGGCACCCGGGCAATACCGAATCAGTATTGCTGGCATCGAAGTAGGCATCAGAACAATTTCGCCCTTGGACGACAACACCTTAAATTGGAGTTTTGAAAGAGTGGGTTCGCAAACAAGTCGTGCGATATTTTTCTCTTTATTCAACAACTCTAATCAGCCTCTGCCTAATACCCAAATCCAAATCTTCAAAAAAACCGATACTGGCGAAGAGAGAGTTGGAATTTTTACCTCGACTCCCGATGGCAAAGTAAACATCGACCTTCCTGAAGGACAAACCTTTATAATCAAAGACTCACTAGGAACAATTTTAACCGAGCAACAAATCCCCAATACAGACGGCTTCGTTATTCCGATTATCTTTACGGATAGCGTACCGCTCTAAATAAAAAATCCCCTCGCTTTACAATAAAGGAGGGGATGTACTTATCGAGAAAACTGCAATTCTTCGGGACGAACGTCCCGAATGTAGTAAATCTCAATGCCGCCCCGGATCAGGCGGTGTTTTAGACTTTGGCCGTCAATCACCACGTAGATGTGACGGCCAGCCTGGTCTTGCAAATCAGGTGGCAACGAAATCGGCCGCCAGCGTGCCTCCGACCCGGTTGGTCGTGCATACTCGGTTGGCGGCCCACCAAAACTGTCAGTCGGTCGAAAAACCGAGCCGGGCTGCTGGGGAAGCAGCTGGCGATTTGCCAATCGGTACTCCTGCCACCAACCACGTATTGAGTTCATGAGCTGGTTCGAGGCATCCTGAACAACTTTGGTTTGGATAGCCAGGCGTGCTACCCGGTCACCGTTAGTCCGAGATGAATTACTCATTCGAAAATATTGAGTACTCGTCGAACTCGACTGATATGATCGGTACTGCTCGGCCGACAAACTGATTGCCTCAGGCGTAAACAGTACTTCGCCTTGCGGCGAAAAAATCTCAACGTTGACGACGATGACACCACCCAGACCACGATTGGTGTTATGCGACGAGGTCGACACATTTCTAGGGAGCGAGAAGGGGCCAAATCTGCTTCGGCCACTGGTCGGAATTCGAATACTCATCGAACGGTCAGATCTGGATCGTACTTCCTCATAGCGGAAGTAGATGTTGAGACGGGGCAGACTATTCAAGGTCTGCTCATCGCGAACCTGCTCACGGTCGTAAACCCGCCAACCAGTATTGGCCCGGTTATTCGACAACTGGCGGATAACCTGCTGGCGAAGCTGGATACGATCAAATTGCACCCAACCACCGGATGAACCCTTAACCTGGTCGACCAAGATACCGTCTTGGGCATAACTCACCGTTGACAGAAAAATAACCAAAAACAAAGAAGTTACTGCATTTTTCATGGTTTTAAACCATCCAAATTCTTAAAGATTTCGCTCCAGGAGAACAGCCTCCTGAAAACGGGGTAATATACCATATCTACTCCCGTTAGTCAAGGTCTTCAGGTACCAAAAAACTGCCCTTAATTAAGGCAGTTTTTTACAAATAAATTCTAAGTTATTCTGGCTTTTCTGCTTCGGCTTGCGACTCTTCTTCTGGCTCGTCTTTTTTATCCTCTTCGTCGGCTTCCTTGGCTAGCTCCTCGAGCTTAGCAGTTTCTTCTTTTTCGATCGTTTTTAACTCTTCTTCTGCCTCTGCCACGATTTTAGCCACTTCGGCATCAGTCTCTTCAACCGCCTTAATAGCCTCTTCGATAAGTGCGTCCTGAGCCTCGGTCAAATCGATCTTTTTCTGGACCAACTCCTGAACCTCGTCCTTAACTTCTTCTGTAACACCTTCGCGTTCAATTAAAGTAACTAGCTCAGCCTCTTTGGTTGGTTCAAGATCCAAGTTTGCTACCATTCTCACTAAGTCCTGTTTGGTCATACTCTCTCCTTAGTCCGTTTTTGATGCTGCTTCCGGTCCAGGTTGATCTAAGCTAATTGTACGAGGTGCCACACTAGAATCCACTTCCTCAACCGTATCAGCTAACGCACCTGGCTCAACATAAGGAATCTCCTGCTCCTGCTCTATCTTTAACCAATCAAACGGTTTGGCGTCAGCCGCTCTTAGCTCTGCCTGCTTGGATTCATTGTTTGCCAACTTAGACTTGAGCTCGGCAATCTGCTTATCTCGCTCGGCCAACAAAGTCTTAAGCTGGGAGTTTTCTTGTTGCAACTCCGCTTCGGTCTTAGACCGGTTCAGGCGCTCAACAAAATCTTTCAGCGCTTCGTTAACTGATTTATTGTGTTCGAGTCGAGCTTTCTCTTTTTTAAGCGCTTCTCCATCTGGATCATTAAAAAGTAAGTCTATCCGGTCACTAATATTAATACTCTCCCACCTAAACAGATCTTTAAACGACTCCAGGGTCGAACTAGCGTTTTCTTTGATTGCGTTCAGCTTTTCACCCAAAATCCTTTTGCGTTCGTTATAATTATTAGATACACGCTCCTGCCAACCGACAAACTTATTACTTGCCTCTTTATACCAGTTAAGAACAGGCGAACGACTGTAGTCCGTAAAATTACGCCAAGCGTTAGTTAGGCGGTCTTTGGCCGCCTGTCCCCAAGATCTAAAGGTAGATAGGGGATTTCTCTGGGCCTTTTCTTTTTTCTCATCAGGAACAGCTTCCTTGGTTTCTGTTCGGGAAAATAACTCAGGTTTGGCGAAATAAATATCCACCAATTCACTCAGTCCCAATAAGGCTTCACGGGCATTCTCAACACCGCCAAGTTTATCTGCTAAGTCATTTATTTCAACTTTATTTCCTTCTGAGTCGTAAAACTTCGCCTCAGCTCCTTCTAGGACAGGTTTTAAACCGGCTTTTTGCAGGAAGCTAAGATTCTCCCGGGCCGATTGCAATCTCTCTTCGGGAGTTTTGTTTTGATCTATTATTTTTTGAAACTCCGAACCCTTGCCTGAATAAACCTCGGGTTGTCTAGGGATAGCTGGCGACTTTTCATTTTGAGTACTGCCTTCGTTGTTAGAAGATTCGGCTTTTTGAGGCTCTACAGTCTCATTGGAACTTACTTCCGGAGACTGGGGACTTGCTGAAGCCTCGGATTTGGAATTTGCGTCAAGCATGGACTGGCTAGTTTTTTCATATTCTTGCCAAAAATTAAGGTTTTTTTCAGCGGTTTCCAATTGTTTTTGCAAATCTTTTTTTTGAATCTGATTTTCCGCGCCTTGTAGCGCTGCTCGAAGTGACTCGGCTTGACCCTGCCAATACTCAATCTGTTGACGACCTTCATCTAATAACTGTTCAGTTGTTTTGCCTGACTGGAAAGCAGGACCAGCAACTTGGTCTTCCTGGGCAACTTCGGCTTTAGCCTGCTCTTCGATACCCTTAGGTAATTCAAAATTCTCTTCCACCTTTAGGTTGGAGACCTCCAAGCCAGGGGCGGCATCGATGATGGACTCCTTATTTACTTGTCGAACCTCAGTTTTGCCTACCGCAACATTGCCCGACTGTTTAGCTTCAGTAGCAGGCGTAACTTGTTGATTTGCTTCGTTTTTTTCCTGGCCTGTTTGATCAGCGCCAACGTCAATTGGATCTGGTCCAGGCCCTCTCTCATCAAACAATTTCCCTCCTTGAGATTACTCGTATTATACACCAATTTTAAGATAGCCCCTGCGGATAAGAAGTGGTAAAGTAAGCACTGATATGGAGGGGTTATTACCGATCTAAGAACACTAGTAGGCTTTGCTAATCGCGAGGAAGAGGAACGAACAGCCGCCGAACTCGCCAACAAGCTCAAGCTGCAATACATCAACTTGGTTGATTATCCATTTCAGCTTGATGATTTAGCGATTATCCCGGAAGAGATTATTAGCAAGCTTTTAGTAGTAAGTTTTTTTCACGAAAAAAGGCGGGTTAAGGTTGCTAGCCCGGCCCCAACGAATCCCGAATTAATCAAATTCCTAACTGAGTTTGCTACTGCTAACGACTATGTTATTGATCTTTACGTTTGTTCGATGAGCTCTTTTACCTATGCGCAAAAAGTAATCAAGATTAACACCAAGATCGAACCTGAGGCAGAAAGCACACCGGGACAAGTCCAAGCTGCCCAAGAGGTAAGCAGCAACACCGACAAAATCAAATTGGCCAAACAACTTGAAAACGTAAATACCACCGAGGCTTTAGATGTGCTATTTGCCGGGGCAATGGCACTACGCGCTTCCGATATCCACTTAGAACCGACCGAAAAAATCCTAATCATCCGCCTCAGAATCGACGGCGTACTCCAACCGCTACCCGAACTCAACTTAAGTCTTTATAAGTCACTGCGAAGCCGGCTTAAATTTTTGTCGAAAATGAAGCTCGACATCACGAGCGTGCCTCAAGACGGCCGCTTTGAATTTAAAACCATCCAAAAAGCGATTGACGTTCGCGTCTCGGCTGTTCCAACTCCCTACGGAGAAAGTTTTGTGATGCGCTTGCTAACTGGCGATTCCCAAGCAATTAAACTCGAAGAATTAGGATTTTTTCCCGAACAAATAAATATAATCCGCAACGCAATTAGTAAACCTAATGGCCTTATCTTAAACACCGGCCCGACTGGCTCAGGTAAGACCACTACTCTCTACTCTATCCTTCAGGAGCTAAACAAACCCGGAGTTAAAATTCTAACTATCGAAGATCCAATCGAATACAAAATTAAAGGCGTCCAACAATCCCAAATCGAGCCTAATAAAGGCTATGATTTTGCAACCGCCCTTAAGAGTTCTCTGCGCCAAGATCCAGACATTATTATGGTCGGCGAAATTCGCGACCCAGAAACAGCGACAACCGCGGTCCAAGCAGCACTTACTGGCCACCTCGTTCTCTCGACACTACACACAAATAGCGCCGCTGGCGCAATTCCCCGCCTTTTGGATATGGGGGTCAAATCCTTCCTTTTAAGTGGTGTCATTAATTTAGTAATCGCTCAACGCTTGGTTAGACGTCTTAAATATCCGGATAAAGCCGGCGACGATCGCTACGAGGGACGGGTGGCGATCGCCGAACTCCTCGTGCCCGATCGTAACATCGAGACCCTAATCCAACAAAAGGCATCAATTGATCAGTTCAATCAGACCACTCACGAGATGGGAATGATTAGCATGGCTCAGGATGGCGTCGCTAAGGTTAAAGCGGGCCTCACCACCCAAGAAGAAGTTGACCGAGTAGCTAAAGACGATCTTATCGAGAACTATCCGGGTTGATTATCAGGTTCGGGAGCTTTAAACTCTGATTGTTCGACGAACTGGGAGAGGTCGCATAGTGGCCTAGTGCGCTTGTTTCGAAAACAAGTAAGCCCGCAAGGGTTTCGTGGGTTCGAATCCCACCC
>JAGQLE010000027.1 GCA_020429585.1 Candidatus Berkelbacteria bacterium | reverse complement strand
AAGGTCCGCACCAGGCTGCCCAAAAATCAACAGCGACCGGTTTAGTTTTGGAGACTTCGAGAACTTTTTGCTCAAAATCATCTTGTTTTACATGATCCATAAGGTCCTTTCTTAATTAGTTTTTAGTTAAGCGCATTTTGAATAGCCGCAGCTCGAGCAGTGTAAGCAGCCTTCCTGGAAAATAAGCATGCTGCTGCATTCCGGGCAGGCTGGTGCCATTCCTAGGTTAGCAATGCTGGCGTTGCCGGTTGGACTTGGGCCAACTTGGGCCATGGCGGGAACTTTCTCTTTTTCGGGCTTAGGAATACTGAGTAGGTCCGGCTGGCTTTCGGGAAGTTTTTGGTCGAAATCAAGCTCTAGCTTACCCTGGTCCTTATTAATATGCCGCGCCAAGATCCTGGAGATCGCATCGGGAATCGACAAAATCATACCACCTTCTCCCCAGACTGGGCTAGGTCCGCGGATCCCTTTAAGTTGGTCGACGATCTCGTCAGCGCTGATACCGGTACGGAGCGACAATGACACTAAACGAGAGATCGCTTCGGTTTTAGCGGCAAAGAAGCCGCCGGTTTTACCAAGGGTGGTAAAGATTTCATAGGGTTGATTATGCTCGTCATCGTTAATGGTAACGTACATTGCGCCATAGGCGGTCATAGTTTTGTAGGTTGTGCCACGCATCACCTCGGGGCGTTTTTTAGGCACGATCCCGACTGCAGTTGGTAGTGCCTCTGAGACTGGTGCCGGTGACTTGTCGGAACTCTCTTGATTGGCTAAGGCATTGCTGTCGTTGGCGGTATCCTCGCTTTTGCTCGATAAAACCTGGATATCGCGTGAGCCATCCCGATAGACAGTACCGCCCTTGCAGCCAAGGTCGTACATTAAGCGGTAAAGTTCGCCGACTTGTTCTTCGGTGTAATGGTTGGGAACATTGCAAGTTTTGGAAATCGACGAATCTACCCAGCGTTGGATAGTAGCCTGAACGCTGATGTGCTCTTCGGGCGAAAGGCTTTTGGCGGTTACAAAGTAGTCTGGCAGTTCTTGGTTGGGGTGGTTGATCATCCAGTCATCATAAACATCTACCCGCTCTTCGTGCATGCCAAGGCGAGATTTGCGCTGGTAGGTCCAGTCATAAAATGGCTCAATGCCAGTCGAAGTGCCAACCATTGTACCGATAGTGCCATTAGGTGCTTGGGTATTTAAGGTGACGTTGCGCAAGCCGTTTCTTTTAATAGCGTCTTTAACTTCTTTGGGCAGGGTTTTAATAAAACCCGTCTCCAAGTGTTTTCGAACCTTGAATTTGGGAAAACTGCCTTTTTCTTTGGCGATTTCCGAGCTGGTCAAATAGGATTGGGTAGCAAAAAATTCATACAGATTGTCGATAAATTCATTACCCTCTTCGCTGCCATAGCGTAGACCAAGCTTAATCATCATCTCGGCTAAGCCCATACTGTTAAGGCCGACGCGGCGTTCTGACATTTGCTGCTTGAGGTTTTCGTCGAAAAAGTAAGGCGTGGCATCAATAACGTTGTCCAAAAAACGGACGGCCATTTGGATTGTTTCGCCTAACTCGTCCCACTTAACTTCTTTTTTCTCTTCGTCAACAAATTTGGCAAAGTTAATAGCACCAAGGTTGCAGACTCCCCAGCCGGGCAAACCCTGTTCGCCACACGGATTGGTGCAAAGAATCGGTGCAAAGTAGCTCGACGGGCTCATTTTGTTGTAGCGGTCGATAAAAAATAGACCTGGCTCGGCCGATGCCCAAGCACTGTGAATTATTTTATCCCAGAGTTCACGGGCCCGAATGGTTTTGTACTCGGTAATTTTTTTGCCGGCTTGGCGCCAGGTATCCAGATTGCCATCCCAAAGCTTGTCATAGTCGGGGTCGGTCCGGTCGGGAGCAATAAAAGTCCAATCGCCATCATTGCGGACGGCTTCCATAAAGTCGTCGGTAACACCGACCGAAATATTAGCATTGGTGATCTTGCCCATTTCGGTTTTAGAGCTAATGAACTCCTCGACGTCCGGGTGCCAAACATTGAGGATCAACATTAGGGCACCGCGCCTTGAACCGCCCTGTTCAATGAGTCCGGTGACAAAACTATATAAAGATCCCCAGCTCACCGCTCCGGAGCTACGGCCGTTAACGCCTTTAACAAAATCGTAACGCGGCCGAAGCGACGAAAGATTAATGCCAACTCCGCCGCCCCGCGACATAATCTCGGCCATCTGATTAAGAGTATCCATAATGCCGCCTCGGGAGTCGTGGGGACTTGGGACAACGTAGCAGTTGTAATAAGTTAGGTTTTGATCAGAGCCAGCGCCGGTTAAGATCCGGCCGGCTGGTACGAACTTCCAGTCGGTTAGGATCGATTTAAAATTCGCTTCCCACTGCTTGCGGAGCTTGGGAGTTTTTTCGACAGCGGCAACTCCCCGGGCGACACGTTCATGCATTAGGGTTGGGTCGGTTTCGGTTGGCTTGTCGATATGTTCGAGCGAGCGAGTAACTTCCGAATCGTCCACTCTTAGTTTAACTGTTGCCTCGCTTTTATTGATGTCAGTTACTGTTCCAATTTCGCGTTGGCTAGTTTCTAAGTTGGTACAAACTACAACCGTGTCGCCTTTTTTGATTGCGCCTTTTGTCCGGTCCTTAACAGCATAACGGTCCAAAAAAATCTTATAACCGATCTCATTTAATTTATTGACCGTTGCGGTTTGGGGGTCGTATTTAGTTGGTGTCACTCATCCTCCTTGGTGATTTACTTGATTGGCTTATTCTGAAAGTTTTATTCCATTTTTTAGCTCTAACCATCCTTAACTGACTCCTCCTCCTGTAAGATCTGATTTAATTCTTCCTCAAACGCTTCTAGGCTAAGCGAGCGGTAGACCGAGGTAAATCTTAGGTAGGCAATCGGGTCAAGTGGCTTGAGGTGGGTTAATACCATCTTGCCGATTTGGTTCGACGAAACTTTGTTTTTGCAACTGCTGTAGAGGTCGCGCTCTATTTGGTCGACCATCTCTTCTAATTTTTCTAAAACCAGTGGGCGTTTTTCTGACGCCATTCTGATGCCGGCCATCAATTTTTCTTTGGAGAAAGGCTCCTTGGTACCGTCGCGCTTAGTGACCATTAAGTTAATAACCTCAATCCGCTCAAAAGTTGTAAAGCGGAACTGGCAGGCCATGCACTCACGACGACGGCGAATTGCTTGCGTATCCTCGCGCGAGTCAATTACTCTGGTTTCACCTTTGTGGCAGTCAGGACAAGTCATAATTTTTTAGTGATTAGTGATTAGTGATTAGTGATTAGTGATTAGTGATTAGTGATTAGTGATTAGTGATTGGCGGATCGAGATCGAGAATCTCTATTGTCGATTAACGTCTTTGGCAAAAAATAAAACCTGGGCCGTCAAAACCCAAGATCTTGTGTTACTTATTACAGTCTACACACTAGATATTGTGATGGAAGTGGATAAGCTTTCTTAAACCGAGAACACAAAAAAGCCCGCCTGAAGCGGGCTTTAAAGTAGTTGTTTGCTATCGATTTTTAACAAAGGTTAAAGCAATACCGTGTTTGCCAGCCCGGCCAGTCCGGCCAATGCGATGGGTGTAATCGGCGTAGGTCATAGGCAGGTCAAAGTTAATAACATGGCTAACACCAGGAATATCTAAACCCCGAGCAGCGACGTCGGTGGCGACTAAAGTCGTAATTCGGCCGTTTTTAAAGCTCTGAAGAGCTCGCGCTCGCTGCGATTGGCTTTTGTTGCCATGGATTTCACCGGCAGCTACTCCGTAGTCGTTGAGGTTTTTGGTAAGTTTTCTCACTCCCCTCTTGGTTTGGCAAAAGACCAGTAACTTTTCAACTTCCTGTTTGGCAGCATAAGTTAGAAGCAGATCAAATTTGTCTTCTTCTTTTTCGTAGCGGACAACGTCTTGCTCAACGTACTTACTAGTATCGGCAGTTTTAACCGAAACTTTGGCTGGATTAACAAGAAGTTTGTCTAAGAGTTTTTCAACTGCTGGCGTCATCGTCGCACTCATGCAGACCGTTTGGCGTTGGGCGGGAATTTTGTCGATCAAATACTGAATATCATTAACAAAACCCATGTCGAGCATACGGTCGACTTCATCAAGGATAAAATATTTAACCGAATTAAGCCTGAGCCAACCACGATTAAGTAAATCTTTGAGACGGCCGGGTGTGCCGATAATTAGTTGCGGTCGACGGGCTAAAGCACCTCGTTGTCGCTCGATCCCCATGCCGCCGACGCAAATTGCTGAGTAAAGCGGCAAGCCTTTGGCTAAAAGTTTGAATTCGTCGTTAATTTGAATCGCCAGCTCCCGTGTTGGCGCCACAACAAAAGCCGTACCCGGATTATTGCTAGCGATAATCCGGTGAAGAATTGGCAGTAAGAAAGCCGCGGTTTTGCCGGTGCCGGTGTTGGCGAGACCAATTACATCCCGGCCTTCTAAGACTAATGGAATTACCTGGTCTTGGATTGGAGTGGGAGTAGCAAAGCCTTTAGTGGCCAAGTTTTGGGCAAGCGCTTTATGTAATTTAAAATCGGTAAAACTGTGCTTGGGAGCGTATACGGCATCTTCGGCCGGGGCAACTGCCTTGTTTACGAATTTGGCTGGGTCGATATATTGGCCGGAAAATTTCCGCCCATTGGAGCGGGAACCTCGAAAAGATCGGCTGGCCGATCTTTTATTAAAACGCGAGCGCGTGCGAGCGCGAAATTTCATAAATACCTCTCTTGTCTACCTTGGATGAACAACGACGGTAGACAAAATCTAGCTCGGTATTCACGGGGCGCCTACTTGGCGCACTAAATGTAGAGGTTCGTAATATAGCAGAATTTAGGCTAAAAGTCCATCTTTCGCATACATCTAGTACCGATTGTCAGTTAGTTCATTCGTGTCATCTCGACTAAGCGACGTAGGAGCGCATGGAGAGATCTCTCGATTACTCCGCCTTCGTCGGTTGACGGATGGCGGATTCACTCGAGATGACAGCAATCAGGTGCTGAAATACAAATTAAGGGTCGATATGCGATTTTATATGCTTTTATACGTACGGATTTTTTTTAAATGATCTTGGTTATTATTGGTTTTTAAAGAGCACGTAGGAGAGCCAGGTAATCCAGATAGTTGCAATAAGTATGGCAGTAATCATTACCCAAAAACCTTGAACAGGCGAGATTAAAATTGCCACCAAGCTTACAATGCCCGCACCAACAAAAACCGGTCCGCTGCGCCGGTGGGTCTCACTCCAGACTTTGTCCGAGTTCAGTGTCCACGGCGTCCGAATGCCAATAAAATAATTGCGTTTTATTTTGGGTAAAATCAGACCCAAAATAATAAAAAGGCCAGAAACCAAAGCCCCGATTGCACTACCAATGTTAAATTCGTACCCCAGGTTCCAAAGGATAGTTGCCTTATGGACGCCGAGTAGCACAATCATAATCGCCAAGATCATTTGGTTATATTGCGATCTTGATTTATCGATGTTGTTTTTAAGTGGATCGATTTTGGGAATCCAGCTAAAAAGCGCCCAAAGCCCAAGGTAAATTAGAGGTACTAAGGCAACGCCCCAAAATTTAGACATATAGCCATTAACATCGCCGGCTGCATCCCAGTGGTCGGCAAACTGCGCTGGTAACTGCGGATAAATAGCATAAGTCGCGATGAGGGCGACTAGCAACAGCGAGCCAATAATATAGTTGGTTAACTTGGTACTCATAGGCTAACTATACCTGGATTAAGCCTGTCAGAGAAGATTTAGCCGACAATTTTTGTAAGCTGTTCGTAGATTTTGACCATCGCCAAAGTATCTAGTTGGCAGTATTTAAGGAGGTCCTTGATAATAGGTCTTTTTTGTTTGGGTATTTTTCCATAAATACCGCCTCAGTCCAAAGGCGTTGGGCAGTTTGGCCGTCCTGGACGTCGAGGGTTTTATAGCTATCAAAAAAAATTATTTCAACAAACAATCGCATTTTTTGTCAGTTAGTAGCTTTTCTTGCTCATCGACTGTGTTAACAAAAACATCCTGGATTTCTTGGCCAGTGAGGTTTTGAGTATCGATTGGTGAGTTGTGCCGGTAGCCTCGCTTTTTCATTTCCACCACGAGTAGATCGTGTCGTTTGAGGAGTGCCGGTAGTTTACCCTCCCAGCGTTTAGTCTCTGGGTGATTGCGATAGCCCTGTTTGTCGTTGCTGATAATCGACCACAAGGCATGAAGTTCCCGATGTTCACCGAGCAAATGTTTGCGGCATAATCTTTTTGGTTCGATATCCCAAATTCTCATTCCACGTAAACCAAGGCCAATTTAATATCTTGCCAGGAGACGCTTGGGCAAGCGGACTTGAGCTTGGAAAGAATCATCCGCTCCCCTGCCGGCAGTGCGTTGTAGGCTTTTTGAACTTTATTGATAATGCTTCTTTTTGGTCGAAAACGGGAGATGTCGGTTTCGGGGTATTCTTCGGCAATTACACCGAGATGTTTGATTATCGTGTCGACAGTCATTTCACGGCCGTTGGCGATATCGGTAAGCGATAAATTAGTTTCGACCAGTTTTCTGGTTTGTTCATAGGTATCGTCTTGGTCTTTTTGTTTAGCGGAATTGGCTGCCTTAGTTAAAAAGGACTCGTGCATAGTCTTGATTTGTTCATCGGTTAGGTTTTCGAATTGCCGACTGGTAGCTTCGGACAAGGCCCGCAGCCGTTGTTCGAACGAGGTTACGAGTGGATGAACTGCGAAAGCAGTATTATTGATGCCGCGTAAGATTAGGCCGTCGAGAGTTTGGACGCGCGAGAGGGCAACGTAACCCATGCCTGGCGCAAACGATCGGGTTAAATCGATAACTGCCCGGTCTAAAGTCATGCCTTGGCTTTTATGGACGGTGATTGCCCAAGCGAGTCGGAGCGGTACTTGGGCAATCGTTGCTTTGGGGACGCCGTCCTCTTCGATACTCCACTGTTCTGGTTCGGCAATAAACTCATGGCCGTCGGAATTAGCAACAACCGGCCAACCGTCGGGATTAAAACCAGTTACCTTGCCAGTGGTGCCGTTGACGTAGCCGCGTTCCGGATTATTTTTAACAAACATTACTTTGGCATTCAATTTGAGAACGAGGGCCTCAGGGGCCAGGCAGCCGCGGACTAAACCTTCGAGGTATTTTCTTTTACCTGAGTATTTCATAATAAACTCGTGCTCGTCGCCTGGTAGATCGGCCAAGGCGCTTTCATTGAGTTCGTCGACATTGGCATTGTGGGTGTAAAGGTGGACCGCTTCCCGGCCAAAGTCCTGATCGGTTTTAATCCGCTCGCTGATAATTTCGAAGTGCGACTCCTCAATCGTTTGCGAGCGAATGGCGCTTAGTACACTTAAAAGAGCTTCGTCAGCTTGGCGGTGCTGTTCATCCAGATAGCAGACTTTAAGTCCGAGCGGCTCCCAGGCTTGTGAGGTAAAGACAAATGGCGGCTCTGGCTCCTGGGAAATCGGTGGCAGCTGGAAAAAATCACCGACAAGGATAACTTGTAGACCACCAAAGGGCGCTTGAGTTTGGCGGATTGCTCTAGTTACCTGATCAACGGCATCAAATTGCTTGGCCGAGAGCATCGAAATTTCGTCAATTACTAAAACCTGGGCGCGTTGGATTTGGGATTTAAGCTGGTGCTTATCGGCGATCGCCTCAATTTGCTGCTGACTTAAAGAGTCGCGAATGCCGATTCCCGACCAGGAGTGGATCGTTGTGCCACCAATATGAGTAGCGGCAATGCCAGTTGAGGCGGTAATGCCAACTGAAACTGAATGGTCGGCCAAATAGTCTAGATATTGACGGAGGATATAGGTTTTACCGGCACCGGCCTCGCCTAGAAGTAGGATATTGCGACCAGTTTTAAGAATTCGTAAGGCTTGGGCTTGGGTCATGTTTTTAGTTTATCATTTCAAATAAAAAACCTTCCTAATAATTAGGAAGGTTTTTAAAAAGATCTATTTTATTTTAGTTTTCTTCGAATAAAAGCTGGAACTTCTAACTCATCATCTTCTTCGACCTGAGGATTAAAGAAGTCGTCGGCTTGTGGCTGCTGAACTCGTTGGGGGTTGGGTTCAAAATTAGGATAAGCTGGCTCTTCGCGCTTTGGTACCGATGAAAGGCCGCGGGTTAAGGTGCCAAGGCGAGGCGTTGAACTTTGGATCGGTGTCGGACGTTCGGTTCGAGTTGGCGGCTTGATGCGGCGGTCGTTGGTTTCTTCGTCGAAGCCAGTCGCAATAACAGTAATTTTAATTTCGCCTGACATTGATTCGTCAACAATCGAGCCAAAGATAATGTTCGCATCTGGGTCGGCGGCTTCGGTAATAGTTTTGGCAGCCTCGTCGATTTCGTACATACCCATATCCGGTCCGCCAGTAATATTAAAGAGAATGCCGCGGGCGCCGTCGATCGAAAGCTCGAGGAGTGGTGAGTCAATGGCCGCTTTGGCGGCTTCGACCGCCCGGTTATCACCAGTCCCAAAGCCAATTCCCATCAGGGCGGAACCAGCATCCTGCATAATGGTGCGGACGTCGGCGAAGTCAACATTGATGATACCGTGCAAAGTAATTAGATCGGAAATACCCTGAACGCCTTGGCGCAAGACCTCGTCAACAATCCCAAAGGCATCCATTAGTGAGGTTTTTTTATCAATTACCTGTAAGAGGCGGTCGTTGGGAATAACAATCAAGGTGTCGACGCTATCTTTAAGCTCTTGAATACCAAGTTCAGCTACCTTGCGTCGGCGGGCGCCTTCGAAAGTAAATGGCTTGGTAACAACGCCGATCGTTAGAGCGCCAAGTTCTTTGGCGATTTTAGCGACAACTGGAGCACTGCCGGTGCCAGTGCCACCGCCCATGCCGCAAGTCACAAACACCATATCGGAACCCTTGAGGACTTCTTGGATTTCGTCGCTGTTTTCCTCGGCTGATTTACGACCAATTTCAATATCGGCGCCGGCTCCGAGGCCGCCGGTTGTTTCTTTGCCAATCTGAACCTTGATCGGCGCCTGTGAGTTTAAGAGAGCTTGGGAATCGGTATTGATCGAAATAAATTCGATTCCTTTGACATTAGCTTCGATCATTCGATCAACAGCATTATTGCCGCCACCGCCGCAACCGGCAACTTTTATAATGGCGAACGATTCAATGTCGCTTGTTTTTTCCATTGGATCCGCTCCTCGACTAGTTTTCATGGAAGTAATTGTTTGAAAAAGTCCTTTGCTTTTCCGACAACTCCCTCCATGCTGTCGAAGCTCATCTTCTTAGGCGAAGATGATATTTCAGTCAGTGACTGATGCCCCATGGCCCAAAGAATTAAACCAATACTGGTAGCATAGGTTGGGTCATCTAGCTTGTCAACATTGCCTGGATATTCAGCTAACGGTACTCCCCTCTTAACTGGAAGATGCAGAGATTGCTTGGCGTAACTGACTAGCCCGTTGAGTTGGGAGCCGCCTCCGGTCAAAATTGCTCCGGCTGGCAAGGTTCCATCTTTGCCGATCTTAGAGAGCTCCTCTTTAATCATAAGGAATAGCTCGCCGAGTCGCGCCTCGACAATTTCGGCTACGTACTTGGCCTTGGGTCGCTGGAGTTCTTTGGGGTCGAGCACAGTCAGGTCAATGGTATCGACATCTCGGACATTGTCTTTAAGGGCATTACCGTAACGGATTTTGACGGCCTCGGCCAAATCAATCGAAGTTTTTAGGCCGATCGCAATATCGTGAGTGATATGCATTGAGCCAACCGGTAAAATTGTAGCGTGAACCAGGTCGCCTTCTTCGTAAACAGCAACTGAGGTAGTGCCGGCGCCGATATCGATCAAGACAACACCGCTTTCTTTTTGGCGTTTGTTGAGGGCGAACTCGGCACTAGCTAGTGGCGAAAAGACTAAATCCTGAATTTGGAGACCGGCCTGATTGACCGCTCTAACTAAATTTTTAACGGCGGCTGAGGCACAACTTATAACGTGGGCTTCAACCTCGAGACGAATACCGGTCATGCCAACTGGGTCAATGATGCCGCTTTCGGCATCAACCGTGAATGAGCGAGGTAGAACATGGATAATTTCGCGATTGGCTGGCATGGCGACGGCCCTGGAGGCTTCTAAGACACGATCCACATCTTGAGGAGTTATTTCACCGTCTGGTCGGGCAACAGCAATTACACCCTTGGAACTAATTGTTTCGATGTGAGCTCCGCCAATTGAGACGATGGCATTTTGGGCGGGAATTTGCGCGATTCGTTCGATATCCTCTAGAACTGCTGAAATCGAAGAAACTGTTTCGCCGATATCGACGACCTGGCCTTTTCGTAAGCCAGTATTAGTAACCTTGGCCATGGCCAAAATTTCTATTCCTGATTCACCGAGCTGGGCTAGAGTAGCGGAGACTTTGGTGGTGCCAATATCAAGGCCAAAGATAGTATCTTTTTGTCCCATTAATTTGCCTAAAACCCTTCGAGAGCTCCCGCTCCAATTACTAAAAGCAAGTATATGAGGCTCTGGCTCCTAAAGCAAGTAGATTACTGCCAATTACCCTGGTTGTCGTGGGTATGACCCAATAGATGTCGAAGACCGTGTTGAGCCAAGCCGATTAGTTCATTATTGAGATCTTTGCCAAATCGGCCGACTTGTTGCTCAGCTTGCTCAAAGGAGATGACGATTGTGCCTAATGCTAGTACTTCGTTATCGGGAACAACTTGTCCGAGCTGGCTATCGATGCTAACTGGAAAACTTAAAACATCGGTCGGCTGGTCTTTTCCTCGATAATCGCGATTAAGGATTTTAATCTCTTCATTATCGGTAATTAAAACCTCCACCCAGGCCGAGCGATTTGGTCCGAATCGCTGGTAGGTATCACTGAGGCTAGCCTTCAGTAGTTTGTCGATAGCTATTTTTTGCTTATTGATAATCTCTACTTCTAGGTTCATTTTTGTTTAGGATAACTAATTCGCCGCTGATTTATCTTGCCTAAAAGTTGGGTAAAAACATCTTTAATTTTATCAAGGTCGGTATCGCTTAGGCCAGACAAGTCCAACTGCCGATCAGCCTGTTTTTGACCAATGATTTTTTCGACTAAATCGCTAATTTTGTCTGGCGATAGTTTTTTGATTGATTTGGTGGCCGCCTCAACACTGTCGGCAAGCATCACAATTGCTGTTTCTTTGCTCATTGGTTTGGGTCCGGGGTAGCGGTAATCGCGTTTATAGACCTCAGAATTGGTTTGTTTTTTAGCTTGGTCGTAAAAATAGTAAACCAGAGTGGTTCCGGAGTGCTCAGGGATAAAGTCTATTATTTCGTCCGGTAATTTATAGCGCCGACATAATTTAATGCCATCAATAATGTGGCGGATGATAATTTCGGCTGAATCCTTTGGGTCTAGTTTTTGATGCGGGTTCTGGCCATCCTTTTGGTTTTCGGTGTAGAAGTTTGGGTTTTTAATCTTGCCAATGTCATGATAGTAGGCTCCAATTCTCGCTAAAGTGGCATTGGCGCCGATTTTTTTAGCCGCCATATAGCTTAGGTTGGCCACATTAAGACTGTGGTGATATGTGCCGGGGGCGGTTTTTTGAAGCCTCAATAGAAGAGGGTGAGAAAGCGAGTCAAGCTTAAAAAGATTTTGATAACTTGCGAAAATGTCCCTTAGTACAGGTGTGCCTGCCGTAACTAAGCCAGCAATAAAAACTGCTCCGATCCCAGATAAACTTAATAAAACACCAAACGCTTCGACCCCGTTAAGGTTGAAGCGTTCAGTTAACCAAACGCTAGCCAAGGCAATGCCAGCAATAATAAGAGTCAGGAGCGCCACCAGGGTAATGATGTAGCGCTTTGACCCAAGTCGCATCAGTCGGCTAGTTTTTGCTTGACGAGTTCGGAGATAGAGCTACCGTCAGCGCGACCAGCAACCATTTTGGTGGCAATACCCATAACCTTGCCCATGTCTTGCATTGAGTTAGCATCTGCATCCTTAATGGCCGCATCGACAATCTCAGCTAACTCTTCCGGACTGAGTTGGGCAGGCAAATAGGCTTCTAAGATCTTAATTTCGGCTGCTTCTTTTTCAGCAAGCTCCGGACGATTAGCTTTCTCGTATTCTTTTTGCGATTCGCGCCTTTGCTTAACTTCCTTTTGAATAACTTTAAGCGTTTGTTCATCGGTTAGAGTTTCGCCGAGATTAATCTCTTGGTTTTTAAGGGCGGTTTTGGCCATACGCAAAACTAAGACCCGATCTTTGTCCTGAGCCTTCATCGCTGCTGTAAGATCATTAATAATCTGTTCAGCTAAAGTCATTTTTCTCCTTAATAGCCGCGTTTCACTCTTTTGCGCGCTGCCTTGCGTCGAGCGCTTTCGCGACGCATTTTTCGGGAAGGGTCTTTAAAATGATAACGTCGTTTTTTTACCTCAGAAAGAATTCGGCTTTGCTGAACCTCTCTAAAGAATCTCCGAAGAATCACATCGAATGGTGCGCTTCGGTCCCTGCTGGTTTTTTCTTTATCTCGAATATCCTGAAAATCAGACAATTAAAATCACCTACCTCTCGTAGATCTTTAAAGGCCTTTTAAGAACCTTATTTAAGCGAGGTGATCATACCATTGAGCCTAGCTTCTGTCCACCTAGGAGGTGAAGATGGATGTGGTCAATAATCTGCCCCCCATGAGACTTAGTATTAAAAACCAATCGGTAGCCATCCTCTTCGATGCCTTCCTCGGCAGCAATCTTCTTGGCGGCAAAAACAAGCTGACCCACCAACTGCTCATCCGCCTCTTGAAGCTCGGCGGTGCTCGCAATATGTTTTTTAGGCACAATTAAAATATGGACGGGCGCTTTGGGGTCAATGTCGGCAAACGCAACAACTTGGTCGTCCTTGTAGATCAATTGAGTCTCGGTTTTTTCGCCCGCGATTGAGCAAAATAAACAATTTTCCATTAATGTCCTTTCATAAGCCAGCTTAAGACTGATCTTTTAGTTCTAACCTTAGGCTTAAAGCTGTGGTTTTCCTTAATATACTCCGGCCAATAATTTTTGAGCCATTTTTTTTGAAAGGCTAGAATCTCCCCCATTCCCCGGGTGCGCATTTCCTTGTCGACAATACCGCCTTTATGAGGGTGGGCAAAGCGTTGAAAGAGCGGACTAGAGAAGCCGTGGGCATAGTGGGATAGCTCATGGCCAATCACGGCTTCGATTACTTGTTCGGGAATGACTGGGTCTTTGAAGTGGCCGGTGATAGTAATAATACTGCGCTTATGCTTACTGCCGTCCGGCTGTTGGAACTCTTTTTTGCCCCGTTTAATCGAACCAAGTCGAGTTGCCGCTTTTTGACCGAATTTAATGACCACCTCGTTGGGCTGGTCGATATCGGAAAAGTATTTATACCAAATGTAAGCCAGTTTTTCGCGCAGCCATTCGTTATCGCGCGGTTGTAAATTGCTATTTGACATAATATAAATCTAGCGATTCTATTATATAGAATCAAAGGAGGAAAAATGCCCGAAACCTTAACCCCACCCGAACAAGAGAATGAGAATCAAGATAAAGAATTTGAATTGCCTCAAAAGACCGACGAGGAAATAACTCTAAATGATTTTATTAAGAAGCTTAATGAAAGCCGGGAGAAGCTTAAGAGTTTCGATGCAAAGGAAAAAGAAAGAAAGCTTCTAGATGAGGTTAATAAGTACCACGTAATTATTGCATTAATGGAAATGGCCGCAGAGAATGCAGGTCGACAATATAAGGCATTTGATCGGGCAATGGAGTCGGGTGCAACAGATGCTCGCCGACTAGGCAAGGAATGGGCCCAAGCAAGCCGTTTACTGACGGAGCTCAATGAAATTAGAGCGGTAGATCACGATAATTTAACAAGAATATATTTAGAAAACGGTAAGTTTCCTCGAGCTGGTGAGCTGAAGCTTTTTGATCTTGAGCAAGTTTTAACAAGCTCCACCATGGGTTCTCCGGATAAATATGAGTCATTAATAAAGCTAAAAGAATCTGGGTTGTCTGATGATGCAAACTTGGCAGAAAATTTTGAACAGATTAATGAGTTCTTGAATTTGGGCGATCAAAAAGAACAAACCCTAGAAGACTTAGCTTTTCGCAATGCTCGAACTAAGCTCGGAGATATTGATCACGGAGTAGGTTCCGCGATTACTCGAACCGCTGCAGGTGAAATATCTGATAAAGGAATGTTTGGATCTGCACTCGAATTAGCGAGGCGTCTGGGGTTTGTATCAGATCAAGTAATAGAGCAGAAAGAATTAGAGCTTAAGGGTCGACTCGCCGCTAATACTAAGGATTTGCAAAAGATTGTTCGTTCAGGAGAACTGGAAGATATCCGCCTAAAAAGATTTTTAGAAGCTGAGCGCCGGGAGATTATTGGATCTTCTTTGCAACCTCTAGAAATAATTGAGCGAGGCCTGGGTGTTGAATTAGATCGGTTCGAGCACGACAATTTTAATAGTGAAAAGGGAATAAGCAATAAAGCCATGTTGGCAATTAAAAACGCTGTCTTGGAAAAAATTGAACAATAAAAAAGAGGCTACTAGAGCCTCAGGCTGACCATTGGGCCAGAAATTCGAGAATAATTTTTTTAATTTGATCCTTTGATTTAGGCGTCCTGATCAGAATGCTATTTTTTATCCGGGCGCCCATGATTTGTCTGGACAAGTTTTCATCACGATCGCTAGTTATAAAGACAATGTTAACGTCTCTATCCTCTAGCGAGGCGATTAGGTCAGTTTGCGCAAGTAGAGATTCTTTGCTCACTTGCAATATAACTGTATCGCCAAATCCCGGTTGGGTTCGGATCGGACCAGACTTGATACCAGCTGATGAGACTTCGATGGGCTGAGCGAAGTCTCTTACTAAAATAATAAGCCTCTTCACTCAAGTTCACCTCCATCTTTTTAATTTGTCAAAAGACCAACTAGAGTAGCTTAAATCTTTAAGATGTTCAAGCCTTTTTAGGTAAGTTGTAGTAGTGGGCGTCTATTAAATTATTAGGCAGGAAACCTAAAGTTGTCGTAGTCTCGCCATCCTTTTTAGGCCAACTATATCCTTTTCCATAACCTTCATCCTTCATAAACTTAGTCGGCGCGTTTCTTAAATGAAGCGGGATCGGTTCGATGATTTTATCTTTGAGGTCTTGTTTGGCCCTGTTTATTCCCCTAGTGACGGCTCGGCTCTTGGGAGCGGACGCCAAATAAGTTGCGGCCTGGGCTAAGATCAGTTCGGCCTCGGGTAGACCGATCATTTTAACGGCTTGCATTGCCGCAGTGGCAATCACTAGCGCTGTTGGCAGGGCGTTGCCTATGTCTTCGGAGGCCAAAATTACCATCCGTCGCGAGATAAAGAGTGGGTCCTCCCCCGCTTCCAGCATTCTGGCTAAGTAATGCAGGGTTGCGTTGGGATCTGAGCCGCGAATTGATTTAATAAAAGCCGAAATGGTGTCGTAGTGATTCTCTCCTGCTCGGTCGTATTTAACGGATTTTTTCTGAACAGCACTTTCCATTAAATCTAGGTCGATTTTTCGAGCCAGGCTAACTGCAACTTCAAAGCTATTAAAAAGCGTGCGAGCGTCGCCATCTGCCGAAGCAATTAGGTACTCGATCGCCTCTTTAGTTATTTTATGACGTGGATAGTGATGAAGCGCCTTTCTTACTAGCCTATGTAGAGATTTATGGTCAATCGGTTTAAGCTGAAAAACCCTCATTCTCGAAAGCAGGGCGGTGTTGACCTTGAACGATGGGTTTTCGGTCGTGGCGCCAATCAGAGTAACCAAACCAGTTTCAACGGCATGAAGTAAGGCGTCTTGTTGGGCAGTATTAAAGCGGTGGATTTCGTCAATAAAAAGAATCGGCGAAGACTCTTTAAGGCGTTGGCGACTTTCGGCTTGCGTAACTACGGCTCGAACGTCTTTAACCGTCGCGTCCACAGCAGAAAGTTGCTCGAAAGGGCGATGGAGTTCGAGGGCAATTATCCGCGCCAAGGTGGTTTTGCCGGTACCTGGCGGACCCCAAAGTAATAAACTTGGTAGCCGCTCGCTTTTTATTAGGCGCGTTAAGGGCTTATCCTTACCAATTAAATGATCTTGCCCAGCTACCGCCTTGAGAGTTTTAGGTCTTAAGCGCTCAGCTAGTGGCTGATTGAGACGCTGCATAAACTTACTCTACCAGAAGTAAGACAAGGAGAGATACTAGATCTTCTTTTTGAGTTCGATATCGTCGATTGTTTTGCCTTCGGTGTCAATAGCGCGCAGATGGATATTTTGGCCGTCTACTTCGATAAGTACAAAGTGGTAAGCTTTCACTCTTTGTCTGATGATTTCTTCTCTTGTTCCAGTAAAGCCCTGTAATGGCGCTCCACCACCACCGCTAACAATATATAGGCTGCCAGGTGAGGTGCAGACTTCGCTGATTCCCGTAAGGTTAAGTGGACAGCTGCGTTGGTAGTTGTGGTTTTCGGCTGTAATAACAAAATCCACCAAATATTCATCTAGGATCGGAGTAATTTCTCTTAGTGATGTCTCACTTGGTTTATGAAGACTAGCCGAAGTGACCGGGGAATGGAAAAAGTAAACAACTGATACCTGGGACTTTTTTAGCTTACTTAGGTCTGTTCTTAACCAGTTGAGCATTTCGGCCTTATTAGCATCGTCGTTGAGTAGGTTGGAATCCAGTGCTACTAAATGAATATTTTTGAAGTTTCGCGAGTAATAAGTTTTTTTTAGGTTGAATTCTTTTTTGGTTGCATCTACTAAATCTAGATCT
>JAGQLE010000026.1 GCA_020429585.1 Candidatus Berkelbacteria bacterium | reverse complement strand
CTCTATCCAACTGAGCTACCGGCGCGTGCCTTGTGAAGGAAGCGGGCTGCACGCTCGGCGCGGAACCCGTCGGGTCGTGTGTCAGGTTCACGACGAAGGCGCGTCCTCATAGCTGCTCGGCCGGCAGATGGCAAGGACTTCTGGAGCGCTCGTCGCCGGCACCCTGTCGAGGCAGTCCGCGGAGGCTCCGGGCCGTCGGCGCGGGGAGGCCGCACCGGTCTCATCCGCTCGTCCCCGCAAACTCCTTCTTGACGACGGGGCGCTCGCTCGGCCAGTAATGGCCCCGTGCGAAGCAGCAGCCCCGCCTCGGGGTGGAGCCGTGCCTTGGATGGCCGGGCTGCGCGCCGGGCACGCCCCGGGGCACGCAGGCGTGCCGCCTTAGCTCAGCTGGTTAGAGCAACGGTTTTGTAAACCGTAGGTCGTCGGTTCGAATCCGACAGGCGGCTCCATACAACGTCTTTAGAACCTTCGTATGGTAAAAGCTGGAGTAGTGAAGCGGTCAAACACTGCAGACTGTAAATCTGCCGGCCTAGTGCCTTCGTAGGTTCGAATCCTACCCTCAGCACCAAATTGACTTACAAGAACTACTAATTCGCCCACGTAGCTCAGGGGTAGAGCAACTCCATGGTAAGGAGTAGGTCAGCGGTTCAAATCCGCTCGTGGGCTCCAGTGAAAGGAATCTTATGGCCAAAAAGGGAAAAGTCCAAAAATTTAATCTAACTTGCACCGAATGCAAGCAGCGCAACTACGTTACTAAAAAAAATGTTGTTAATACGACAGAAAAGTTAGAGCTAGCAAAATTTTGCAAGTGGTGTCGCAAGCAAACTGCTCACAAAGAAGCAAAGTTACCCAATCCAAAACCTCGTTAGGTTGTGGCATTATAGTTTTGTGGTAAATTTTTTTCAGAAGGGGCTCGTAGTTTAGTGGTAGAACAGCGGTCTCCAAAACCGCGGGTGGAGGTTCGATTCCTTCCGGGCCTGCCAAAATTTAAGGAGTGAACATGAGTACTAATTCCCAGACTGTAGATCAAGATCAGTGGTTAACAATTGACCAGGCGAGTCAGTTAGTAGAAAGATCGCAGATTGCAATTAGAGCTTTTGTCCAGACTATTCTAGAGGAGAATCGAGATACTCAATTACTCAAGCCTCATGATTCCGATGACCGTCCGTTTTCGTATTTAATCCATCGCAGCTTGTTGGAAAAGGAATTTGACCTCGCCCCAGTAATTGATCAGGTAGCGGCTGAATTGCCGAGTTCAAGCGAACTGGTAAGTCAAATCGACAAACTTCAGGCAACGATTAATGATCAGGCTCGTCGGATTAGCTCCTTGGAGGATAGATTGGGTGACAATTCTTTCCCAGAGGCTAGCCTGACGTCTATTCAGAAGCAAGATCAAGTTGTTGTTAAGGCGGTTCCTAATCTAGAAGCTAAGAAAGATTGGCTGGATGAGGCAGTTGAGGATAAAGAGAACGAACGCAAAAAGAAAGAAGAAAAGGAATCAAAGGCTAGCGGCAGTATGGCATTTCTTTGGGTGTCGCTCGCAATTGTAACCCTACTTGCTCTCGGTGCAGGTTACTTTGTTCTTCAGAAACTGGACAAGTTACCTTTTTAACGAACGAATATTGTATACTTGACAAGTGTTATATTTTGTAATAAAATACCCTAATACTAAAAAACCGGAGGGGTATGACTTACAAAGAACGATCCAAGTTTGAAGAAAAAGAACTCCAAATTCTTCATTCATCTAACGATAGTGAGTTAAATACTGCATATAATGGTCTATTTAGTCTCTTAAATGACGAAGCAGGTTCCCTAAGAGAGCTAGCTCCGGCGACCTTGGTCGGTTTGGTCATGAAGGGTTACGAGATTCCCGACAATAAGACTCGTCTTGAGTCCAACTTAGCAATATCTAAATTGGACTCTTTGCTAAATGGTTCTCAAGAAGAACAGTTTTGGTTAATGATTGCTCAGCAGCGAGAGGTGATTTTGGAAAAAATAGAACAAGACCTCGAAGCCTTGGTTGAGTCGAAGATGAGCAAAGTCAAGACCGAAAAAGCTAAAAAGTTATTAGGTCAAACTCATAAGCTTATTCGTGAGCGCACTGATGAGGTGGTAGATGGTCTATTTAGTCTTGAAGTCTCTCAGCCAGAATTGCCTTTGGGGGCGTAATGAGTCAAAAATTTTTGGTCTTTCGAAAAAGCGAGTCCTTTAATTGGCTTAAGAAGTTGATTCCGATTTCTCTTTTTCATTATCTGATCTCTTTATCGATTTAATCTGGCTTTGCAAAAACTAAGTGTTATACTTTGCCTCATGAAGAGGCCTTTATTTATTTTGGCAACCTTGGCGCTATTGGTTTCGGCCTACCTGGTTTTTAATCACTACAGTGGGCAAATTCCAGTTTGCAGCAATAGCGGTTGCGAAACGGTGCTCACAAGTAAGTACAGTGAATTATTTGGGATTCCAACTGCTCTTTTTGGGTTGATTTACGATCTAGGCCTAGTTGTTTTATTGGCTAGCCTTGTTTTGGGTTTTAAAATTAAAATAATCTTAGCTAAGTTTTATATTTTTATTGGATTAGTAGTAACTCTTGGCTTGATTTACCTCCAATCAGCTGTAATAGGCGCATTTTGTGCTTGGTGTACAACTCATGCTTTACTAATAATTGCTTTATCTTTAATTTCCGTTTACGGATTAAGTAAGGAGAAATAAAATGGATTCGACAAAATGGTTTGTAGCGGGGACGATCGTTGTCACGATTGCTTTACTTGGTGTCTTAGTAGCCTTTAATAAGCCTCCAGCACCACAGCCCGGCGAAAGCTTAAGTGATGATTTGTGGCAGGAGATAGTTCAAAGTCCAACTCACGAACGTGGAGACAAGGATAATGAAGTGACGATCGTTGAATTTGCCGACCTTCAGTGCCCAGCTTGTGCTCAGTCATATCCGGCCCTTGAGAGCTACTTAGTCGAAAACCCAGATGTTCACTATATCTGGCATCATTTTCCATTGAGTCAACACCAGTATGCACAAATTGCCGCCAAGGCAGCTGAGGTAAGCGATGGCAAATTTTTTGAAATGGTTGGCAAGTTATTTTTAAATCAATCGGAATGGTCGGGCGGGGGAAGTATTACTGAAATTTTTGCTGGTTATGCCGAGGAGCTCGGCTTAGATAGAGAGCAGTTTATTGTAGATTTTGAGTCGGCAACTGACGATGATATTATGGCTAACTCGGCACTAGGGGAAAGGGTAGGGGTTAACGCCACGCCAACGTTTTTTGTAAATAAATTGCATTTGGATGGAGTGCCACAATCAACAGGGGAGTGGCAGCAGGTTGTTGATTCGGTTTTAAATAAAGACTCAAGTAGCGACACTGAGCCTACGCAGGACTAACTACCAAACTTAAAAGCAGGGAAGAGTAAAGGGGAGTTTGAGATACTTTAGACTCCCCTTTTTATAAGAAATAAACGCTTAGGCTAGTCATTTTATTCAGCAAACAAGGCTTTAAATCAAGGATTAAAACATTGTTTAAAAATCGTTTTTTGGAGTCTTCCCTGCTTGTGGAATAAAATTTTACATAATTTAGCTATACTTAAAGCATCTCTAGGAGGGTCTTGAGTAAGTTTTGGTCTAAAGTAGTCTTAGTCTTTCTTCTGCTCTCAGTTGGTGCGACTGCTTTTTATTTTGGTTTTAACTTAAGCAGTAAAAGTCACGGTAATAATGTCCAAGAAGAAGATTTTCCTGAGTACGATTTGTTTGGTGAAATTGTTGATTACAACAACAACATACTTCGAGTTAAAGATCAGTTTGGACTAGAGCAAATCGTAGATATTACAACCAACTCAACAATATTTATTCATAGCGGTGATAGCGACGTCTTGACCGGAGTGATTGACGATTTGCAACCAGGTAGATTTGTAATCGTAGATTTGATCTCATCAGAGAGCTATGGTGGCTTTACGGTTAACTTATATTTAGATAGATCAGATGTGCCAGAAGGTGTTGGGCTAAACCTATGAATTTCAAAATTGTCGTTTCTGTATCAATTACGATATTTATTTCGCTTTTCTTCAGGGTTCAAAATGTCGGCGCTCATAATACTAGCTGTAATCCTCACGGTAGTACGACCGGTACTGCACACGTAGATCTTAATGGAGATGGAGATACTAACGATAGTGGTGAGTATGTTGTCGTAACTGGCGATCCGAATACTAGTACGCCTCAGGGAGCTACTAGCTTGCCTGCTTTGGTCGGAATGACAAGGAACGGTGCATCTTGGACGCTTGGAGTTAGTCGAATTTCTGTTACTAATGTGAGTCACCCCAGGGGTAATCCTCCTGGATCTGCAATAGGAGCGTGTGGGGGTTGGACTTCTTCTGCGGGAACTTCGGCAAACCCAGATGTAATCACTGCAGGAACAACCTCTGTTCATTCTTATGGATTAGTTAGTGTATGTACAGCTTCTGGTTGCGGAGGTGCTTATCCAATTGGCAACGCTATTTCAATTACCCCTCATCAACCGACTGGCGGTGGAGGTGGTGCTCAAAACCCAGCAATTGGCTTAAGGGTGTCAACATCTTGCTCTGGCATTAACCCCAGGAATACGCTTAACTGGAATGCTCTTAATATCAACGCGCCCACACCCTTCCTTTATGATATTTATCGAGATGGAACGAGAATTGCCTCTAATAGAACAGGAACGTCTTATACGGATGCTTCAGGTCTAAGCAGAGATACCAGTTATTCTTATCGAATAGTCAGGTTAGCTAATAATAATGCGAATCCCCCAGTCTCTACGAACGAGGAAACAGTCTCAGTAACAACAAATAGTTGTTCTACTAGTGGCGGAGGTGGGGGTGGCGTAGTGCTTCCACCTCCAGCGGCCCCTTTGAAGCTGACAGGCAAATTCCAGTGCAATGGCTCAACTAGGATTGTTAATCTATCTTGGGATAGCGCTGGTTCTGGAGCCAGCTATCAGGTTTTCAAAGGGAACGTTTTTCAGTCTCAGACTGCTTATGGGGCTCCGACTTCAAGTCGCACTCTGAATGATAGTAATGTTAGTGCCGGTGTAACTTACCGCTACTTTGTCTCAGCAACTGTACCACCAACTAAATCTCCTTTTGGTTTTAACACCAATATAACTACTAATGTTCTTAGTAATTCAGTAGATATTTCGGTTGGAAATTGTAGTGCACCTCCTCCACCTCCACCGCAAAATCAAGCGCCGAATGCACAAAACGATTCAAGTCAAGCCCAGGCTGGTAATTCTGTAAATATTAATGTTTTGGCTAACGATAGTGACCCCGAAGGCGCGCTCAATACTGCTAGTCTGTCGATTATTACCCAGCCTCAATTTGGTACGGCCACAGTATCTAATGGCCAAGTAGCTTTTAACGCTAACAGTGGTCCAGATAACATCGACCACTTCGTTTATCAGATTTGTGATACCGGCGGACTCTGCGATACAGCTCAGGTTGGAGTTAATATTACTAACCCCGGACCAACTAGCGGTGCAATTACTTACAATTGGATATGGAGCAGTCCGACGATTGCGACCCTTGGTAGTTCGTCGACAAATCCAACTAGTCTAACCGCGCCTCTTGACTGTAATATTGTGGGTCAACGAGGTGATTTGACAGTAGCGGCAACTCTGCTGGTTAGAGGGCGTTCCTTGACTGTAACAAGTCCAAATCACAATGTAGTCATAACCGATCCTTGTAGTACTGCTACCGGCGTCCAAGGTGATATTTTTGGCCAGACTGGAGTTAACAACCTCGACGTAGATGGACTGTCGGTCGTTTCTGGGGCGTCGATCAATATCGAAGGACAAGCCGCGCAAATTGACGGTTATTCGCGGACAGAAGCCAGCGCTTGGTCAGCCATTCAGCAGGCTGCAAATAATCCTGATGGAGATTTACGGCGACTAATTAGTGAGTCGGCAATCACTAAAACGACCCTCGGCAATAATTTTGTAGTGCCTCCGGTCATGGACATGAATCCAGACAACCGACCCGAGGGCGGATTAATTTATATCCCAGGAGATTTAATAATTGGAAGATCAGTTGAATTTAGGGGCAAAGGCACGTTTATCGTCGAAGGCCGGATTATTTCTAATTCTAATCCCGGTGGCAGCTCTATGTCCTATCCTGTGAGGGGTATTAACTCCGTTGGGTTTATTGTTTTTGGTACAAATGTCGACCCGGACATTGAATTAAATGGTTTTACAAATATTATCGGCTCCTATTTTGCTCCTAATGGTACTTTTAGGATTAACCCGGCCTTAGACGCTACGGGAAATGAACTTCCGGTTTTGGCCGAGGGTTTGTTCGTGGCGGACCAGATTGATCTGGTTTCGAAAAGGTTGACTATCCACTACGACGGGAGCATTGCCCAGAACCCACCGCCGGGCTTCACCCTTACAATTGTTCCCAATCTAACAGAGGTAAATCCGTGATGAGTAAGCGTTTAATAAATACTTTTATTGGCGTAATACTAATTACCGTTATTGGCTATCTGGCAGGTAAGTATTGGGGAAGTCGCGAGGTGTCGGTTGATCTTTCGGAAGCTCAGGTTATTGAACCTTATGTTGTACAAGGCGAAATAAAAAGTTTTGAAGACAATCGCTTAGTTATTTTTGACCGGGATTTACTCCAGGACGTGGAATACACGATCGATGACGGTGCAGCTATTAAATTTATTGACGTTAATACTGAAGAAATTAACGAGGAGGCGGGTCAAGACGTACTGGAGCCTGGCCGAATCGCCTCGGTGCGTGGTGATTCCGATCCAAATGCAGAGCTCGTATTAGAAGTGTTTACCTTGCCGGATTACGAAAAGATTAAAGCCGAAACGCCAGAGGACCAGATTGTTACCGAATAGGAAAAGATATCACCTTGCTTCTGCGATTATAGCGTTGATTTTATTGGTTGCACTTGGTGCTCACTTGGCAACGCTTAAAGTTGTTTTTAGGTAATGGAGCTTTTAGCTGATTTAGTTTTTTGGCTGCATTTTGTTTGGGTTCTTTTAATTATTTTAGGGATAGTGCTATCGCTAATCGGCTGGATTCATCATCGACCAGGCCTCCAGATTAGTCTGATTGGCCTGATTTTTTTGACTATGGTGAGTGACATTATATTTAGAGAATGCGCTTTAACCACTTTGGAGAACTATCTTAGGAGTCTGGCTGGCCAACAAGTGACAACGTCATTTTTTGCCAAAGCAGCCACTCTTTTTAATCTGAGTTTAGATTTAAACAAGGTTTCACTTATATTCTTATATTCGCTAATCTTAGGTATGTTTTCCATTGCGATTTGGAATTTAAAGGCCTTCTACGACTTTAGGAGTGTGGAAAATAAAACACCTAGTAGTTAGATATAATTACTAGGTAATGGAGGGTAATTGAAAAAGGCTCTGGTAATTATTGTTTTGTTTTTAGCAGTAGCAGCTTTCGCTTATTTTTCGTATGCCACTAATTTAAGTAGTCAATCGGCAAATGAGTCAACCCATCTCAACTCTATCACTGGTAGTATTGCAGCTATTAATAACTTTGGCTTTGCAATAGCCCTAGAAGGAGAGCAGGCTGGTTCGGTTTTTACTTATGAATCCTCAGAAATAACTAAGATTGCTAAAGAGGAGAGCGGCCGATTAATCGACAGTAAATACAGCGATATTGCTACAGATACCAGAGTTGAATTATACGAAGAAGATAACGGCTTAACAGTTAAGATCCTGGAGTAATATGAAGAAATTGATTTTACTAATCTTTTTTGTCACCCTGTTATTCTTAGTTCGTCCTGGAGAGGTCAGAGCGGTGACAAGTAACTGTACTGGCGGACCAAGCGGTAACAACTTAAATCTTGTCTGTGGTAGCTCCGGGAATGTTAGTAGTGGCTTTACTCCTAGTAGCGTTACAACGCCGCGCGTTTCTTATACTTTGCCGGTTAATACAACCGGCGTTCGGCTGGACGGCGTTGGTAGTTCTAGTTTGGTTAATTTTGGTGGCTATGGGAATGCAAGTGGAATTACGACCAGAATTTACCTTGATGGTAGCTTGATTCATACCTCTAGTTCTGGGTATCAAATTTACATCCCGCTCGGCGGCTTAGGAGGTACTAATATTTTGCCTGCGGGTGGTAATACGGGCGCAGGTCAAATCTTAGGAGTAGAATTTACGATTACCGGTGCAACCGCTTCAGGAGTTAATAATCTGGTCGCTGCTAATGCTAACTTTACAATTGTAAGATCTACTACTTCATCTCCAGTAACCAATCCGATCAACCCTAATCCATCCCCAAAGATTCCGACTACTCCGCCCGTAGTAAATCCTCCAGCTACGCCCCCCGTAGTAAATCCTCTAACTGTAAATTTGAATGTAATTCCTGGGTGTTCATCGGACAACGGTCCGGCTAACTCAGTTTCTCTGTCGGTTTTTAATGCCACGGGTTATTCTCTAACTAGAGACGGTGTCTCAATTAGTCCTGGTCAAGATGTCGGAATATTTCAGGGCGATACTAATGTTTATTCAGTAACCGCTTGGGGTGCAGGTGGAACCCGTTCTGCGTCTCAGGTTGTGCGAGCTTCTGATTGTGTTAGCGTTACTATTGATGGCCCTAATTCACTCGATCGTGGTGCAACTGATTCGTTTCGCGCTCTAATAAATGGGATTTGTACACCTACAGCTGGGCAAAGCTGTACGATAAATACCGGCGGCGGCAGCGGGGGTTCTGGCGGCGGCGGTTCTACTGGTCGAACCACGATCACTTTTGAGGAGTTTGCGGCTCCTCGAACGCTTGGAGTAAGTGGTACGCCTAGGGAGTATGAAAACCGAGGTCTGTTCTATTTTTCAAAGAGGCCAGGCAGTAATAATTTTGAACAAACAGCTTCCTTAAGTGGACCGATTGCTGCTCCAAGTGCAGCCTGCGTCAATCCAACTACCAGTGGTAATCAGTTTATACATTCGGCCGAGGCAATTTATAGGCCGATGAGGTTTGAATTTACAAATAATAGAGAGTCTCAGCAGGACGTGGAATTTGATTTGATTCAGGCTGGTAATCGTGGAGTAATTGTTACAGCGCAAGATGCGAATGGCGACTATATCTTTATGAGAAATGTTGATTCTCCTGATGCTGGTCGACCACCTGCTAGTCCCGGACGATGTACTGCAACTCATATCGTTGTTACGCCGGTAGTCGCAGGTAAAAAAGTTAACCTAATTGAATTTACGCCGACTGGGGCCGGAACTACCAACGGCTTCGGAGTTGATACACTCGAGTACGGTCCTCTACAATAAGTGAGTGAAATACGTAGCGCTACTACGTGGCATTAATGTCGGCGGTAAGAATAGAGTCGAAATGAAAAAGCTTAAGTTCCTTTTTGAGGAGCTTGGTTTTAATAATGTAACAACCTATATCAATAGCGGCAACGTGATTTTTGAAGCGGATGATCGTAATTTAATCGATAAAGTTTCGCCTGCTATTAATCAAGAGTTTAATCTGGATACAGTAACTTTAATTTTGTCTAAGGGCCAACTTAAAAACATTGTTGGTAAGATTCCAAAAAGCTGGTTTAGTAGAACTGATTGGCGGCACAACGTAATGTTTTTATGGCCCGAAGTCGACTCCAGAGTTATTCTGAAAGAGATAGAAAACAAAGATGGCGTAGATGAGGTTGTTTATGCCAAGGGTGCTCTGTTGTGGGCGACCAATAAGGACGAATTGAGCCGGAGTGGTGGGCAAAAGCTAGTCGGTACGAAGTTGTATAAAAACATGACAGTTAGAAACCTAAACACAACTTTAAAGATTTGGGAGTTGATGCAGAACTGATGCAATACTCACCGATCTTGATTAAATAAAAAGAGCCGGTAATTAGCCGGCTCTTTTTATTTTAATTGTTTTACTATTAATTGTTCTCGTCTTTAGTAAACGGCCGGCGGACTATGAAGTAGGAAAGAATTCCTGAGATGGCAAAGGCAATTGCAAGGGCAACCAGGAGACTGCCGCCAGTCGAAGCCAATGTGCTAATAGGGGTTTCGACATTATTAATTGATGAAGGGGTACCAATTTCTCCTCGAACAAAAACCTCCTGAGTCCCGCTGAAATTACCGGCATTAAGTTTAACTGTATAAACGCCTGGATTCTGGTAAGTATGCATTACTGTTTTACCAAAGTCTGTTTTTCCGTCGCCAAAATCCCAGATAATTTCCTCATTAGGAATTTCTGGTCCAGAATAAGTTCCAGTGATTTTGAGTGGAGCATTGCCTTCGATTGGGTCGACGTTAAAACTTGCCGGCTCTATTTCGGTGTTATCGTCGACTATACGAAAGCTGGCGCTCAGTGTTATTAATTCGTTATTGATAAGATGATGAGTCTCGACAACATAATTTCCGGGATCGACCTGTTGGTTGTTGTTGTTGGCTTGTGTCCAGAACAGATTTTTTTGACTATTGGCGAGCAAGTCTTCGGTGGTTTGTGCTACGACCGGGGTAAATACTTCGCTATCCGCCTGCTTGATTGTAAAAGGTGCAGGATTAGGTAATTGAACGTTGCTCGGTCCGTTATTTAAGAGCGAGAAGTCAACTTGTTCTCCTACTGAAAAGACGTCTTTTTTAAGAGCCAGGATAACTTCGGCGTTAGCTAAGACTTTTACGCCCTGGCTGGTATTTTGTTCGCCGCAAGTCAAGGTGACAGAATATTCGCCTGGCGTATTGTAGACATGGGTAACAGAATTAGCAGTTGAAGGTAAAGTATTACCGTCTCCAAAGTTCCAAGTGCAAAGTTGTCCCTGGACATGCTGACTAAGCCTGGTAGCTGTTACGGTCATCGGCGCTATACCTTCGCGAGGAGTAACCTCTATTTCTAGATTAGGAAGTTGGGCAGGATTACAGTCTTCCGTTGTAACCGATAAAACGTTACTAGCTTTGTCGACGAGAGACCCGTCCAGTTGCCTTGCCTGAGCAATTATTCGATATTCATAACTCTCCAGGGAGTTAACAGTTGTATCTATATAGGAGGTGCCTGTAACATTATTGGCAAATGTCAGGTAGTCATCACCCTGAACTTTACGGGTAATTTGGTAGTGGTCGGCATTTTCGCTGGCCGTCCAGCTTAACTCTACTTGGGCAGTTGTGTCTTGGCAGGTTGATCCACTAAGACTTAAGGTAAAATCACCGGGGGTAATAGTGACTGGGGCTGGTGGCTCACATTGATCCGTTGCAACTGTGATGGTGTTGCTGGTGATGGCTGAATTTAGGGTTGATCTAATTTGGTAGCTATAGCTTTGGCCATTGACTGGATTGGTGTCACTGACAGTAACGCTGCCGGCGCTATTAGTGGCAATAACTTGTCCATCTCGAAGTAATTCGACGCTGGTGGCAGCACTAGCCGGATTCCAGCTAAACACATTAGTTTGTTGACCTGATGAACAAATAGCAGTTGGCGTGATGGTGAGTGTTGTTACTGGTGGTCCAGGATCAGGCGTGCAGTCAGAACGGCCGGTAGCAGAGACGGTATTACTGATGCCGATTTGTTCGTCGGCCGGATCTCCTGGAGGTGATTGCAGTCTAAGGGCCTGAATTTGAAAGTTCGTAAAGGTATTTTCGGGTAGCAACTCGGTGAATTCTGCTGTGGTGGCAAATGATCCTGGCGTTCCATCGGTTACGAGGCGGTAGGAGGTTGCTCCATTGACCGGATTTGGTGTCTCTGCGGCAACTCTGACCATAGACTGATTATTGGAGCAGATTGTCGTGGCAGTGATATTAAATTCGGTAATCGGGTTACTGGCCGGATTGACGGTGATTGTGGCAGTAGCTGTAGCGCAGGCTCCCTCGGTGTCGCAAACCTGGTAGGTAAGTGTATCGGTACCAGTAAAACCGACATTGGGTGTATAAGTAACTGTTCCATTGCCAGAGCCATTTAAGGTGCCGTTGCTAGGAAACGCGGTAGTAGTAGCTGTGGTTGGGTCCAGGTTGCCATCAGGGTCAGTGTCGTTAGCAGTTAGATTAATATTGACGGCCGTATTTTCTGTAGTAGTAGCAGTGTCATCATTTGCAATAGGTAGTTGATTAATGGCTGCAGTTCTTTTTTTAATATTAAAGTGACTCCTAAGGACGATAGAAGCTCCAGGTAGATAGCTGGAAGAAACTTGCTTGGTAATGTGTTGAATATTTAAAACCCTAGAGCCAAGATTAGGAGTATTTTCTTCGGTCAGAATTACTTCCTGTTGGTTTAAAGTTTGAACTGCTGTTGTTAAGTTGAAGTCGCGCTCAAATAAGACTTCTTGGGTGTTGAAATCTAAGATTCTTAATGTGTAGATATCTACGTATTGACCGCCAGTTGAGAACAGTTCAACTGATTCAGTATTATCTGGTAGCCAGATTCGTCTAGTTTGGGTGTCGCCAAAAATTTGGGATGGTACGCCCGGTTCATAGTTTTGTCCAAAGCCTGGAATTTGATTAAATCCGCCTCCTCCAACTGCCTGTCCAGTGGATCCACAATGAACCCAATCGTAGTTAGCGTCCGGCATGTGGGGAGTTTGGATGCCAGCAACATATCGCACAGTATTTCTATTATAGGCGCAGACAGAGGCGTCGGCATTGCCCTCGGGAAATGGTGCAGCTGCTTCGGACTGATTAATAAAAATACCCCAACCGACTAAGGCTAGCGCAAAGACTGATACGCTTAGTCCAAGCGCCTGTCTAATTCTTGAACGTTTAGTTCTAAGTGCCATTTACCCTCCTGGCATTTAAGAATAAAGAAATCGTATATCCACATTATCACAGATCTTATTGAATCACATCTGTGTTATAGTAATTGCACACAAGCACAAGGAGGGATGTGCTAGATCTAAGATCAAATCAACCAGAAAAAAAGCCAAATTCGGCCAATTCTAGCATTCCGACAGTTGGTGCTCTTGATGATTCAGAGCCGATCAAAGCCAGGAAGCCTTTGGGTAGGCGTCCAGAGCTTAAATCGACAAACACCATTGTTAAGCAGCGGTCGGCTGATTCCATTGCTTTGTACGCAGCAATTATTGCAGTAGTAATTGCCTTTGGCGCAGGCGCATTGGCGTTATTCTTTGCCGGTAATGAGCGCAATCAGGCAGAACAAAGCCGAAGCGAGTTTAGTTCTCTGCAGTCCCAACTTAATAGCCAACCGATTATTGGCCAACTTTCAAGAATCAGGAAAGTTAGTCGGCAACTCGAAGTTTTAAATACCGTTGATATAGGTGCGACCCCCTGGCCGGATTTAATTGACGTTTTTGCAGGTCTTATACCAGGGGCGGTGTCTTTAACGAGTAGTAATTACGATAGTGAGACGAATTTGTTAACGATCGAGGGCGAGGCAGCTAATAATTACGAACTTGGCAATCTGATTAAGAGTCTCGATGTAAATAACAGATTTAATCAGCCGCTTGTTCTAGCCTCAACTCTTTCCGAAAGTCCAGATAGGACAGTGGTTAACTTTAGTGTCTCTGCAGTGTATGTGCCGACTACGCAATCACTAAATAACCTCGACGTGTCGACGGATAACCAAACGGGAGTCACTAATGGCCAATGAAGTACCAGTTAAGAGTAACGCATTTTTGTGGTCGGTATTGGGAGTTCTTGGAGTGATTGGCGTTGGATACTTTTTTGTTAGTCCTCAAGTTGACAGCTGGAAGACTGCTCGGGCAGAGGCTGCCGCGGCAGAGGCCGATACGGTAGAGATCCAACAACAGATTCAACAAGTTCAGTCGCTTGATCAGCAACTCAATGGCAGACAGGCTGATTTGGATCGACTCGACTTAGCAATCCCTAACGAACCTAGTTTCGATGAGCTTTTGTATAACCTTGAAACGATCTCGCAAAACAGTGGCGTGGTAATTGATTCGATTCAGCCCGTGGGAATAAGCGAAGAAATACCAAATGCCAGTGCAACCATCAATATGCGCGGACCCTATCTTGGAGTACGGCAATTTTTAGAGCAACTCGAACAAAACCTACGTTTCGTAAAGGTTTCCAATTTAAACTTAGGCGTTAGTAGTAATACGGAAGGTGCAACCGAAGTAGTAGCCACCTTTCAAATAGATCCTGCGCAGGCAGTTATTCCAATTTTAGAGGAGCAAAATGGGTAAAAACGTTTTAATCGCAACTGGCTTTATTGTTATCACAATTCTAATTTTTGGTTACTGGTTGTTTAGCAGTCAACCTTCGCAGGCCGAGATTGATAACCTTCGTCAGCCGCAGGCTCCTTTACCAGTAGTAAACTTTAACAACTTAGAAGATTCAAACTTTACCGATAAGCAGATTTTTGGAGACATTCCGGTTAATTTAGATAATGCTGGTTTAGGTAAAGAAGATCCGTTCGTGAGCTTTTGATGGCTGACCAGGGCGATTTAAAAGATCTTAATTCCATTACCAAAGCTGCTAAGCAGCTAAATTTAGATGTGGTAAGAATTGATACTAGTAGCCCAAAGCCTGAGGCGCTCAAGCTTATAAAAGAAAATTTAGCCAGGGAGTATAGGCTTGTACCACTAACATTTGATGGCAAGAATTTACTCGTTGCCTTGTCGGATCCCAATCTCTTATCCAAACCGGCTCCGGCCTTTTTGCAAGATCTAAAAAAGAAGGACGTCCAACTTAAATTGATGCTTACGCCGGAAGCTGATCTTAAGCAGGCCTTGACAGCTTATCAGCCACAGACGGTGCTGACTTCAACGCCAGAACCGTCTAAGGCCGAGTTAAAAAGAGATGATTCTCCAATATCAAAGCCAGTAACTCCAAAAAAGGCAGTAGAGCCGGCCCAGCAAAAAGTTCCTGCGACTGTTAATTCTCAGGAAATACCGATAGTTGATTTGACTAAACTTAACATTGCTAAAAATGCCTTAGAAAAGTTTCCTTTTGAAGTGGCTCGGAAGTATGGAATGGTAGTGTTTGAGCTCTCTGATGACGGTAAACAGGCTTCGGTTGCCGTTATCAAAGATAGGGATCCGAAAGTCCGGGAGATCCTTAAATTTGTTGAAGAAAAGAACGGTATCAGAATCAAACTTTATAAAACAAATCAGCAATCGATAGATGTGGCCTTGAGAGGTTATGGTAAGAAACCGATTACTCAAGCTAACGTTAGTCAAGATAAGAAATCAATCAGCTCTAATGAGCAGGCGCCTGCGCTCAAGCCTAGTATCAAACAAGCAGTTAATCGACCAGTTCAAAAACCTGCTGTGTCACAAGGTGAGTACAGCGGTGCGGCTGACTATCAAAAAAAAGTTACTACTCCTAAGAAGGCTCCAGTTGTTGAAGCTCAAGCTCCAACTAAAGACGAGGTAGCAACGATAAAGATTAGCGACCTACAGAGTCAGGCCGGACTATCGAGTCCGCAAAAGGAAGAAAATAAGGATGCCGCGGAGGGGGAAGGACAGAATTTAGATGCTATTTTAGGCGAATCAATTTCAAACTATGCGCTTTTTGAACGAACGGTTAAGTCTGGATTAATTCCTAAGATCGTTGCCTCTCTTGTATCTTACGCTGGTAGTTTAGGATCTTCGGATATTCATATTGAGCCAGGCGAAGAATTAGTGAGAGTCAGATTTAGAATTGACGGCAGGCTCAGAGAGGTGATCCGCTTGCCGTTGGAACTCTTGCCGCCCTTAGTTTCGCGAGTTAAAATTTTGTCCAATCTTAAAATCGATGAAACGCGTTTGCCACAAGACGGGCGGTTCGATGTCTTTGTTAATGGTCGGGAAATTGACTTGAGAGTCTCGACAATGCCGACAGCATTGGGCGAAAAAGTCGTAATGCGCTTATTGGACAAATCTGGCGGCGTTAAGAAATTGGAAGAACTTGGCTTGGCAGCAACGAATCTGACGCGGGTAACCGAGGCTTTAAAAAAGCCCTACGGAATTGTTTTAGTTACTGGTCCCACTGGTTCGGGTAAATCTACTACCTTGTCGGCGATGCTAGGCATTCTTAATCGCGACGACGTAAATATTATTACCTTGGAGGACCCAGTCGAATACCAGATCGAGGGCGTAAATCATACTCAAGTTAAACCAAAAATAGGCTACACTTTTGCTGAGGGTTTGCGGTCGGTTCTACGCCAGGATCCAGATATTGTAATGGTTGGTGAAATTCGAGACGGTGAAACCGCTGGCTTGGCAACTCAGGCAGCTTTAACTGGCCACTTAGTACTTTCGACCTTGCATACTAACAATGCAGCCGGCGCAATGCCTCGGTTAGTTGATATGGAAGTGGAGCCGTTCCTAATCGCTTCGTCGGTAAATATCGTAATTGCCCAACGACTTGTCCGAAAACTCTGCGACCAGTGCAAAAAGGAGACTAAGCCCAGTCCCGAATTAGTTGAAGAACTTAAAAGAGAGATGGAAAGTTCTGTCGTGCCTTATATTAAAAGCGCTTTAAGCAAGGAATTCGTACTCTACGAAGCGCAGGGGTGTGCTGAGTGTCAAACTGGTTACAAGGGGAGAATGGGTATCTATGAGGTCTTAAATATGAGCGAGCAAATTTCCCGCTTAACTATTAAAAAGGCTTCAACTGATTCTATAGACGAAGTAGCTCTTAAAGAGGGGATGGTTTCTCTTAAGCAGGATGGAATTATTAAGGCCCTAGAAGGTAAAACTTCACTCGACGAGGTTTTACAGGTAACAAGCTCGGATTAGGAGGGGAATGTCGGAAAGAAATTTTAATCAGCATATAAGTGAGATATTTAGCTTTGCGATCAAAAACAAAGCATCTGATATTCATGTTCGAGTAAGTGTTCCGCCGGTGGTTAGAATTGATGGCAAGTTAAGATCTGTTCCAAGCCAAGATATTTATACTGCAGAGGCGGCTGCTCAAGACGTATTATCAACCCTTACCGATCAACAAAAGGATCGCCTCGATAAAGACCGAGAGGTAGATTACTCATTCTATTTCGAAGAAACACGGGTTAGAGCTAATCTTTATCACGAAAAAGAAAATTTAGTTGGGGCATTTAGGTTGATACCTTCAAAGATCAGAACAATCGAAGAGCTGGGTTTGCCTGAGATCATTAGTGATTTTGCTAAATTTAGACAGGGATTCTTTATTGTTGCCGGACCGACAGGACATGGTAAATCGACAACCTTGGCAGCAATGATTAACGACATTAACAAAAGCCGCTCAGAAAATATTATTACGATCGAAGATCCACTGGAGTACATATTTACAAGCGAAAAAAGTATTATCTCCCAACGCGAAGTCGGTTCCGACACCAATAGTTTTTCCGACGCGCTCAGAGGTTCATTACGACAAGATCCGGATGTAATATTAATTGGGGAAATGCGTGACTTGGAAACTATTGGTGCGGCTCTTACTTTAGCCGAGACCGGCCATTTAGTTCTCTCAACGTTGCATACTAATAATGCAGCTCAAACTGCCGACCGTATTATCGACATCTTTCCTTCGCATCAGCAGGCTCAAATTCGGTCCCAGTTGGCGAATGTCTTATTGGGAATTGTTTCTCAGCGTTTGCTGCCTAAGGTATCCGGTGGACGAGTGGCAGCGGCTGAGATTTTGGTTGCAAACAACTCCGTAAGAAACACGATCCGCGAAGCTAAAACCCACCAGATTAACAATATTATTCAGACTGGGGCTTCGGACGGCATGGTCAGTCTTGATGATTCGTTAGCGAATTTAGTGACTGCCGGCGAGGTTAGCATTGATGATGCATTAACCTGGGCTCAAGATCCAAAGCACTTAAAATTAAAGCTTTATTAATATGGCAACAAAAGGTTTAGGTCAAAATATAAATTTTAACATTAGCTTTTTTAATAAAGTTACTGCTAAGGATAAGGCTTTTTTGGCCAGGCAACTATCGACAATGATTTCGGCTGGCTTGCCTTTGAACAAAGCGATAGAAATTTTAGATAAGCAGGAGTCTAATCACAAACTCAAGGAGGTATTGGGCAAAGTTAGGGAAGACCTTGAGGCAGGTGCACCGTTTTCGGCGGCGGTTGCTAAATACCCAGAGGTTTTTGACCGGATTTTTGTAAATATCGTTGTTTCGGGTGAGAGCGTTGGCCAATTAGCAGAGGTCTTACTTCAGTTAGCTGACCAGTATGACAAGGACTCGAGTTTTTCGGGCAAAGTGAAGGGCGCTTTTGCTTATCCGGCGTTTATCTTTGTGGCGATGATTATTGTCGGGGCAATTATGATGGTTTATATTGTGCCGCAATTGACCTCAATTTTCGAAGAAGCCGAAGCAAAGTTACCACTGCCGACCAGAGTTATTATCGCTTTAAGCTTATTTTTACAGCAGTACTGGTGGGCGGCAATCATTGGCGTGGTAGTTGCGATTATCTTGGGACGAGCATACTTAAAATCAGCAGCTGGCCAGCGTTTTTATGATCTTATCCAGCTTAAGCTGCCACAAAATTTGGGCACGGAAATATTTTTAACTCGACTTACTAGAACCCTAGGAATGTTGATTAAGGCTGGTACGCCAATACTGGAAGCTTTGCGAATTACCTCGGGTGCGGTTAATAATATTTTTTACGAAGAGGCGTTAAATGAGGCGGCCGAAGAGGTTAAGCGGGGAGTTCCGCTTTCTCGTCCAATTACCAGCGATCCAAACTTGTTTCCGCCGATTGTCAGCCAAATGACCTCAGTCGGGGAGCAGACTGGTCAACTCGATAAGATCTTATTGAACCTGGCCGACTACTACGAGGATCAAGTCGATACCAAACTTAAGACTCTTTCGAGTTTGATTGAGCCGATAATAATCGTGATTATTGGCGTCGGCGTCGGCTTCTTGGTTTATTCGATTCTGATTCCGATCTACAACATTGCCCAGATATAGATTATCCACTTGCATAAGTTGTTTTAAGTTTCAATAATAAAAGTTAAGTAAACCGCGGTTAAGCCGCCGGGAGGGAAATGAAAATATTAAATCGACAAAAAGGTTTTACCTTGTTGGAGCTGCTCGTTGTAGTTGCAATTATTGCGATTCTCGCAGCAGCAATTATTATTAACCTAAACAGGGCTCGGGCTGAGGCTAATGATTCTAGAATTCAAAGTGACATCCGCTCAATTTCCGATGCTATTCAGGTTTATCAAAATTCAGGTTCGCCTGCTCAGGATTTGGTTGGAACGGCTCAGACAAATGCTCAGCTTGCCACTGTTCTTCAAGAGTTAACCGGTAGCGGAAGCGGGGACTTACTTCCTAGTATTCCTGCTCATCCCGCCTCTAACCAGAACTACAAATACAGTGCTAGCATTGATTCAAATACCGGCTTATTAAACTATACCCTCGAGGGCAAGTTGGGAGCTGGAGCGGATGCAGGTCAGTGTTTTACGATTAAAAACGGATCACCTACAACTGGAAGTTGCTCCCTTTAGTCTTAGTCCAATGAAAATTATTTCTGCGGCCACTTGGTGGCCGCTTCTAGTTGGAGCGATAGGTTTATTTGTAGGCT
>JAGQLE010000025.1 GCA_020429585.1 Candidatus Berkelbacteria bacterium | reverse complement strand
GTTTTACAAAGGTGTTCGGCCAGCGCTTAACGTTGGCTTGTCGGTATCCCGTGTTGGCGGGGCAGCCCAGACTAAGGCAATGAAGAAAGTTGCGGGACAAATCCGTCTAGAGTTGGCTCAGTTTCGGGAGTTAGAGTCTTTTGCTCAATTCGGTTCTGATTTGGATGATGCGACTCGCAAACAGCTTGAACGAGGCCGTCGCGTCAGCGAGCTTTTAAAGCAGCGTCAATTTAAACCGATGTCGGTTGCTGATCAAGTTATTGGATTTTATGCTGCCACTAATGGTTACTTAGACGACATAGCGGTTGAAAAAGTTGGTGAATTTGAAGCTAATTTGATTGATCATCTAAATAGCAACTTCACCGATCTGGTAAAGAGTTTTGAGTCCAATCCTAAGTTAGACGAAATTGAGGCTGATCTCTTGAAGGTTATCGAAGATTTTCGACAGGACAACCCTTTAGTTGAGAGTAAGGACATAAAATCTAATGGCTAGTACTCAAGACTTACGTCGTAAAATAAAATCCGTAAAGTCGACAGCAAAGCTCACGAAGGCGATGCAAATGGTGGCTGCTTCCAAGATGGCCAAAGCGGTTAGCCGGGCGGCTGCATCGCGGGCCTATAGCGATTTAGCTTGGCAGGTCGTGCAAAATTTAGTTTCCCGAACCAATATCGATCATCCTTATCTGAAAGCTAATAATAGCGATCGGGTGGCGTTGCTTGTTTTAACCTCAAATCGAGGTTTGGCCGGTAGCTTTAATAGTCAAATAATTAAAAAGTCAGTCGAAAATCTCACCAAGGATACGGATTTATTTGTAATTGGTAGGCGAGGACAATCTTATTTTCGTCGTTTCCACCCGGATAAAGTAAAAGCGGAATTTGATGCGCCTGATTCATCGCCTAGTATTACTGATATTGGACCAATTTCATCGTTAGTGACTAAAAGTTTTCAGTTAGGTGATTACGGAAAAATCGGTGTCGTTTACAATCGATTTATCTCAACCCTTAACCAGGAGCCGGTTATTGAGTGGTTGTTGCCAATTGAAAACAATGTCTCTGTTGAGGACGAGATTGTTCAAACGGAATACAAGATTGAGCCAAGTCCCAATGAGGTAATTAATACAATCTTAACTAAAATCGTTCCATCAAGGATTTATCAGGTTCTGCTCGATTCCAGTGCTTCGGAACAATCGGCTCGAATGATTGCGATGAAGAGCGCGACTGATAATGCTTTGGAAATCGCAGATGACCTAACGTTGACTTATCAAAGTATTCGCCAAGCCAACATTACTCGAGAAATTATCGAAGTGTCATCCGGAGCAGCCGCTTTGGCTAATTAGAGGAGAAACTATGAATAAAGGAAAAATTACTCAAGTTATCGGGCCAGTTGTTAGCGTTGAATTTGAAGATTTGTTGCCCTCGATTTTGGATAGTTTAGAAGTTGAACTCGATGGTAAAAAGATCGTACTAGAAGTGCAGCAGCATCTCGGTGGAAATGAGGTTAAGGCTGTTGCTATGGATTCAACTGACGGTCTAATGAGAGGAATGGAAGTTGTTGCCACTGGCCAGCCCATCTCTGTGCCAGTTGGTGATATCACCTTAGGTAGAATGTTTAATGTAACTGGCCAGCCTATTGATGGTGGCGAGCAAGTTGCCGGCGAGACTTTGCCAATTCATCGTGACGCTCCCGAATTTGATAATTTAAGTACTAAAAGCGAGGTATTTGAAACCGGCATTAAAGTAATCGATTTAATTGCGCCTTTCGTTAAGGGTGGCAAGGTCGGTTTATTTGGTGGAGCCGGTGTCGGTAAAACCGTTATTATTCAGGAGTTAATCAGAAATATCGCTGCTGAGCATGGTGGTTATTCGGTTTTTGCCGGTGTGGGTGAGCGTACTCGTGAGGGTA
>JAGQLE010000024.1 GCA_020429585.1 Candidatus Berkelbacteria bacterium | reverse complement strand
GATGGTTTCCGCTCAACACCCGAGCTGTCTTTTGCAGTTCGAGACCAGCGGGCGGGGGCTGGAATCGTAATTTCGGCGAGTCATAATCCACCTAGCGATAATGGCTTTAAGGCCTATAATTCTTCGGGCGGCCAGGTGATTCCAGAAGAAGGGGATCTCATTATTGCCGAGGTTAAAAAAGTTAAGGAAATTAAGAAAATCGATTACGAGCAAGCTTTGAGTTCGGGCAAGATACAGATTTTAGGACCGGATGTTGACGAACGTTATTATCAAGCAGTAATCAATGAATCTGTAAGTAATTTTCGCAGTGCGACAATTGTGTACTCGCCTATTCATGGCGCCGGTCAAATGAGTACTCTGCCAGTTTTAGAAAAAGCCGGTTTTGATATTGAGGAAGTTAAGGAACAAATGGTTCCAGATGGTAACTTTCCCAATGTAGCCGATCATATTCCCAATCCAGAAGTTTTGTCGGCTAACGATTTAGCCAGGGATTTGTTGGTCGAAACGGGTCGCGATTTGGCTCTTACTAACGATCCGGACGCCGATCGCCTGGCTGCCCTGGTCAAAACCGCTGATGGCCCGGTGTTCTTAAACGGTAATCAAATTGCCACTTTGGTAACCTACTACGTTTTTTCAACTCTAGAGGAGCAAGGTAATTTGCCCAAAAACGGTTTTTTGGCACGAACAATTGTTACAACTCCCCTGCTTGATCAAGTAGCTAAAAAATACAACCTAAAAATTTATAATGATTTATTAGTGGGTTTTAAGTATATCGGTGAGTTGATTCGGCAAAAACAGGATTTAGGTGACGAACTGTTTTTGCTTGGCGGCGAAGAGAGCTTTGGCATGCTCAAGGGTTCGTATGTTCGCGACAAAGACGGGGCGGTGGCTGCGCTGATGCTGGCTGAGTTCGCCTCTAAGCTTAAAGACCAAGGTAAAACTCTAGTTGATGCTCTTGACGATGCCTATCGGGCCTACGGCTACTACTCGGAGCACTTAAGCGCCACTTTTTTTGAGGGAATGGACGGGGCGTTAAAAAAGAACAAACTAATGGAATCGCTTCGGGATAATTCGCCTGATGAGTTGGCGGGCTTTAGAATCCGTAAGACTTCCAGCCAGGTTCAAGACTCGGGCGGCAGCTTTATTGTCAAATATGAATTCGAAGGCATGGAGGCGGAGTTATTTATTCGTCCGTCCGGCACTGAGCCTAAAGTTAAATTTTATGTTTTACTTCGAGATCAAAGAGCTCAAAATCAAGAAGCAGACCTGATTAGGATCAAGCAAGAAGTAGATTCTTTGGCGACCAAGATCGACCAGGCCATACATCAATTGGTTATGGAGCGGGTGTAATGGGTTTTCTAGAGGTGGCAGTCGAGGTAGTCGAAGCGGCGGGTGAGATTGCAGTTAAATATTTTGGTCAAAACCTAGATAGGGACTTTAAGCAGGATAAAAGTTTTGCTACTCAGGCTGATTTGGAGGCTGAGCAGGCAATGCGGAAAATTATCGAGTTGAAGTATCCTAATCATGATATTTTAGGCGAAGAACTTGGCGATAAGCCGGGTGAAAGTGAGTTCCAGTGGATTTTGGATCCGATTGACGGGACGAGAAACTATTCATTTGGTGTGCCGCGTTATACTTGTGCCGCTGCCCTACTCCACCAGGGCGATCTGGTCTTTTCGGCAATTTTAGATCCTTCAACCCAAGAGTTATTTACGGCTGAGGTGGGTAGGGGAGCGAAGTTAAATGGGCAGGAGTTAAAAATAGGGGACACTCCCCCGCTCTCTACCGCTATAATTGCCTTTGGTCGGGGGAGAGCTGATCGATCAGAATTTCATAAACTATTCGCCCGGATTGAACCCGAGATTGGCAGCCCGAGAATCATGGGCTCTTCCCTACTAATGATGACCGAAGTTGCCCGTGGTCGATTTGGTGGAATGATTACAACAATCGACAATATTTGGGATATGGCCGCCGGGGTGCTGCTAGTCCGCGCGGTCGGCGGTATGGCGCTTAACTTTAACGGTGAGCAGTGGACTACTACCGATAAAGAGGTTGTATTGGGCTCGAAAGAAATAGCTCAAGAATTAGTTGCCTTTATCAAGTCACCCTAGCTTTAGGCAGTTTTGCTCGGCAAGGAAAGGATGGCAAAGGCTTTTTCGAATACTTAGTGCACGAATACTTATTTGGTGGATCCGTCAGCTGGCGGAGAAACGAGAGATCTCTCCAAGCGCTCCTACGTCGCTTAGTCGAGA